>JBEBGB010000161.1:0-9638 GCA_040081675.1 Vicinamibacterales bacterium | reverse complement strand
GTGCCACCCAGCGGCGCACACCCGGGTGATAGCCGATGCGGAACTGATAGTCGACGAAGTCGCCCGTGTTGTCGCCGTCGGTGCGATAGCTCGATCGATCGGCAGTGGGCATTGCCCAAGTCGCGCCAACGCCGAAGAAGAATCCCTTGCGGTCCTGCCAGGTCAGACCGATCGTCGCCGCGTTGAACGAATCCAGTGGTGTCGACAGGGGCGAGATGCTCCCGTCGAAAGTGGTCGGCAGTGCCGCCGACAGGGTGGTGGTGTCCTTGAAGGGCTTCTCACCATTGAACTCGGTCGTCAGACGCAAAGGGCTGTGCGATGGAAAGCCCGCACCCACGCCGTAGCGGAATCCGCCCGACTGCGAGGCGCCGCTCGGACTGCCGCGAAGCGCCGCGCCCCCGTAGCCCGAGATCTCTACAACGGAGCCGGCGTCCTTGCTCACGATGAAGTCGAGGAAGCCGTCTGTCTTCCCGGTGCCGATACCTTCCGACTTGCTGGCCGTTGGCAGCTTCACGATGCCACGCAGCGCCACAGCGGCCGGCTTCTTGTCCGCTTCGGACATGAGGTTGAACTTCACGCCGATCAGGAAGTCGCCAACCTGGCTGCCGCTCCATCCCTTCGATACGAACGGATAGGTGCCGACGACGCCACCGACGTTCGGATCGTTGCTGAAGAGCGGGCGCAAGTCGCGGTCGATGCGGCTGACCGCCCTGAACGACCCGAAGATTTCAGCATGGTTTGACACGCCGACACCGAAAGTGAGCGGGAAGTCACCCACATTGGTGAAGCCTTCACGGTAGTTGAGGCCGCGACGGTAGCCGCTCGCGGACCACTTGCCCTTCGCCAGGACTTCGGCTGTTGGCACATACCAGAGACCGGTATCGCCATCAGCCGTGGTGGTAGCCAGTCGAACGGCCGACTCCGACGAGGAGTCGGACGACTGCGACTGAGCCGAGGTCGGCGCCGCCGCCGGGGTGTTTCGAGCGGTCTGTGCGCCCGCAGCTACGGCCCACAGTGCACCGAGCACCGTGAGGTAGATGGAGCGTTGCGTTCTAATCATCAGGCTTGAACCTCCCACGGATCGCCAACTCAGGCCAGTATAGTCCGGGTTCTGGGATCCAGCGAGTCCGTGACGCTATACGCGCTCGACCGTGTCTACCCATGGGCTTGCAAAGGCCGCTCCACCGGCGATCAGTCGCTCGCGCTGTCGACACGCTTGGGCGCGACCGCCCAGGCGATCATAATGCTCAGCAGATAGAGGCCAAGCATCGGGGCCGCGAAAATGGCTTGCGTCATCATGTCGCCGCTCGGGGTAATGACCGCCGCCGCGACAAAGATGATGAGAATGGCGTACTTGAAGTTCGACGCCAGGAACTTCGCGGTGACCAGCCGCATCTTCGCCAGGAAGAAGACCACGGCGGGCATCTGAAACACCAGGCCCATGCCGATGAGCATCTTCGAATAGAGACCGAAGACATCTTCGAGCTTCGGCATGAACGCCAGGTCCGGCGTGTTGAAGCTCGAAAAGAACACCATCAAATACGGGAACGAAATGTAGTGGTTGAAGGCTGCGCCGAGAAGGAATCCGATCGTGGTGAAAAGCACGAACGGAATCGCCATCTTCTTCTCGTTCGAGTACAGCCCCGGAGCGATGAAGAGCCACACCTGCAACATGATGAACGGTGAGGCGACGACGGCACCGGCGATGAGCGCGACCGTGATGTAGAGCGAGAACGCCTCGCCCGGCTGCGTGTAAATGAGCTTGACGCCAGGTGGCAGCGCGGCTCGCGTTGGCGCCAGAATGAAATTGAAGATGAAGTCGATCTTCCAGAAGGTTGCCAAAACGCCGAGAGCCACGGCAATGCACGCGTTGACGATGCGCCGACGCAGTTCGTCGAGGTGATCGAGGAAGGACATCCTCGCACCCGTGGATTCGTCATCCTCCTCGTGCGAGGCGGCTACCGCGGTGCTCTGCGGGCCCGGGAACGGAACCAACGCCATCGATGTCTGGCCGGACGCTACGCGGTGTGGTCCTGGCGGACCGGGACCGGTTCGCCAACGGGAACGGCGTCAGGCACGACAGGCGTGGCGACCTTGGCCGACTCGACCCGTTGTTGCTGTTCTTCGATACGAATCTCTTCTTCCAGTGTGCTCTTCAGCTCGTTCGACGCGCGCTTGAACTCCGCCAGGCTCTTGCCAAGCGACCGACCGAGTTCCGGCAGCTTTCGAGGTCCGAAGATGATCAAGGCGATCACGAAGATGATGATCAGCTCCGGCATGCCAATCGAACCAAACATAGCGCTCCTGCTTTCCCAAATGAGGCTGGAACTTTCCCCAAATCCGGCTGGAAACAGCCTCCAGGCATTATGAGCTTCGCCGTGCGGGAGGGTCAAGGAAATCCCCGTGCCGGAAGTACCCGGAAGTCATTGATCGATAAGGAATTTGTCTGCTACGCTCTCGGTTATGCGACGTATTCGTCCCGTCTCGACTGTCCTCTTCGTGATCGCAATTTCTGCGCTCGTTGGCGGCCTGTTCGGGCGCCGGGCGCTCGCAGTGGACGACCGCGTCGCGGAACGCTACGCGACGTTCTCGGCCGCGCTCAGTGCGATCGAGAGCCAATACGTCGACAAGGTGGAGTCCGACCGCGTGGTCTACAGCGCCATTCGCGGCATGCTGTCGACGCTCGATCCCCACTCGAGCTTTTTCGACCCGCGCGAGTACGCGCAGATGCGCGAGCGACAGGAAGGTCGCTACTACGGCCTCGGCATCACGATCCAGTCCGTGAACGGCGACATCACGGCCGCGAGCGTGTTCGAAGGCTCGCCGGCGTACAAGCAGGGCATCCGCCGCGGCGACATTCTCTCGAAGATCAATGGCGAAGACGCCAAGGGCTGGACGACCGAGCAGGCCATGAAGAACCTGCGCGGGCCACGAGACACCGTGGTCACCGTCGATATTCGACGTCGCGGGTACGATACGCCGATCCCGCTGAAGGTGACGCGCGACGAAGTGCAGATTCCGACGGTCGCCGCGCACTTCATGATCGATGCGACCACCGGCTACATCAAGCATTCGGATTGGGGCGAGAACACCGATCGCGAAATACAGCGCGCGCTCACCGATTTGCGTTCGAAGGGCATGAAGCGTCTGCTCTATGACATCCGCGGTAACCCCGGGGGGCCGCTCGACCAGGCCATCAAGGTCTCGAACGAGTTCCTGCCCAAGGGCAAGATGATTGTCTACACCCGCGGGCGGATTCGGAATTCGGATCAGGACTATCGCGCGACCGAAGACAGCACCTACCTCGATATTCCGATGGTCGTTCTGGCGAACCGCAACAGCGCAAGCGCCTCCGAGATTTTCACCGGCGCTCTTCAGGATCACGACCGCGCGTACCTCGTCGGTGAGACCACCTTCGGCAAGGCGCTGGTGCAGTCGGTATATCCGATAAGCAATGGCGCCGGCTTGGCGTTGACCACCGCGCACTACTTCACGCCGAGCGATCGCCTCATTCAGCGCCCGTGGGATGAGACCTTCGACGAGTATCTGAGCTACACGCAGAAGGACCAGGACGCAACGCGCCCGCACAAGGCGAGCGATCTCAGAAAGACGGAGTCGGGTCGCCCGGTCTACAGTGGCGGCGGCATCGAACCCGACAAGTACGTGCCAGGCACGACGGAGGGCTTCAACCCAACACCGTTCGCGCGGGCCCTGGTTGGACGGCAGGCGTTCGACACCTACTCACAGAAGTTCATCGCCGACGGCGATACGCGTATCAACTTGCCCGTTGGCAAAGGCTGGGTGGTCGTGAAGCCCAACTTCAGCGTCGACGACCAGATGCTGAAAGAATTCCGCGAGCAGCTGGTCGCGGATCATCTGCGAATTGATGAGACGGCGTTCCAGAAGGACCTGACTTTCATCAAGGCGATGCTGCGCTTCAAGATTGATGAGGCAGCCTTTGGGATTGCCGAAGCCAGGCGCCATATGGTCGAGGTTGATCCCCAGGCTCAAGCCGGTATCGCGTCCTTCGGCGAAGCCGAAAAGCTCGCAGGTCTGCAGAAGAGCTCGCCCAGTCGCGCACAGTAGTTTCCGTCTCGCCGACTCGACCGCATAGGTCGTACGACCACAACCAATAGGGTGTTAGTTTGGCCTTGCCACAATAGCTGGGCCTTGCTACACTCGCCATCGATTTGCGGCCCAGGGGCCGCTTCCCCGCTTTGGGGAGGCGAATGGGCCTGAATCAGTCTGTGCCGTTCTGTAACCCAGCCAGATTCCGTGGCCGCCGTGCCCGGGTTCTCCGGGCCGCTGTGTCTGTCGTGTCCGACCCCTGTCGGAACACGCCATTAGTCAGAAATTGCGCCGACTTCGGCGCGTGGTGTGTGCATGCGTCTCGAACGTCTCGAAATAAACGGCTTCAAGTCTTTCTCCGACCGGTCAGAACTGGCCTTCGACAAGGGCGTGACAGCCATTGTCGGCCCCAACGGCTGCGGTAAGAGCAATGTGGCCGATGCCATCACCTGGGTGATGGGCGAGCAGAGCGCCAAGAGCCTGCGCGGCGACAAGATGGAAGACGTCATCTTCAGCGGCAGCGACGCGCGCAAGCCAACCGCGACGGCTGAAGTCCGCCTGCGGTTCAGCGGTGTCGTGAAGACCGTGTCGGCGCCCGTCTTTCCAGACCAGGCTCGGACGAACCTCACTCACGAGGCAGCCACCAATGGCGTGGCACACACGACCAATGGGAACGGCAACGGACACGGCCATGCCAACGGACATGCCCACGAGGCCAACGGACACGCGCTCGCCAACGGCCACGGTCACAGTCTCGACGTCGGCATCGTCGACGCGGACCTTCCAGCCGGACACGTCGTCGCGGGCCGCACGGCGTTCACGCCGGACGAAGCCGAGGAACTGATTCAGAGCGTTGCGCGCGAAGTCGAAGTGACGCGGCGACTGTATCGGTCTGGTGAGAGCGAGTACCTCATCGACGGGCACGCCTGCCGCCTGCGCGACATCCACGATCTGCTGATGGACACGGGGCTGGGTGCAAAAGCCTACGCCATCATCGAGCAAGGCAAGATCGGCATGATCTTGAGCACGCGGCCGACCGATCGTCGGCAGCTCATTGAAGAAGCCGCGGGCGTCACGAAGTACAAGGCCCGGCGGCGCTCTGCCGAACTGAAGCTCGATGCCGCCAGGTTGAACCTCACGCGCATCGACGACATCGTGTTCGAGGTCGAGAAGCAGCGAGGCACGCTCAAGCGCCAGGCGGGGAAGGCACGTCGCTACAAGAGCCTGCGCGAAGAACTGCGTCGGTGGGAAAAGGTCCTCTTCACACGCAAGTACCGGCAGCTGGCGGAGATGATCGAGTCGGCCCGCGCACGCCTCGCGGATGCGCGCGAGCGAGAGACAGCGGCGGCGGCCCACGTGTCGGAAATCGAATCCGATTTCGGACGCTCGCGAATCGAGTTGGCGGAAGCCGAGTCGCGCGCGACGGCGGCTCGTGAGGTGGCCCACGCCTGCGAGCTGGGCATCAACCGGCTTCAGCAGCAGATCACGTTCGACGGGGGCCAGGCGGATCAATTGAGTGCGCGCGTGCGGAGCGTCGAGCAGGAGCTTGACGTCCTGGAAGCGCGCCGAGAGCCAGCGCGCATCGAACTCGAAGAGCGGCGGGCAGCGGCCGAAGCGGCGCTTACGGAACGCGAGCGCGCGGCAGAGGCGCTCGGCGCGGAGTCGGCGGCCTATCAGGTTGGACACCGGGAGATCGAAGGCCTCGAGGCGGATGTCGAAGCTGCGCGCAGCCGCGTCTTCTCGGCCATCAACAGCGCGACCGCACTGCGTCATTCCCTCGAGAGTGCCGCCGCACAGCGCGACCGCGTGCTCGAAACGATGTCCAAGCTGCTCGTCGAGAGCGAGGATGTTCGCATCGAGTCCGATCGTCTGGAGGGCGATCGCGCATCGGCGGCGGATGGTCTTCGTCGCGCCCACGAGTCGCTCGACGGCACCAAGGTGGCGCGCACCGCTCGTGAATCGGAACTGGCCAGCGCACGAATCGAGCACGAGTGGCGCGCGAGGTCCGTTCGTTCGCGCGAGCACGAGCTTGCCGGGCTTGTCGCCCGTCTGAAATCGCTCGAGGAACTGCAGGCTGGTCGCGCCGAGTACGGTGACGCCGCCCGCACTGTCCTGGCTATGGCCAACGGCACAGTGAACCAAAAGGGAGCGGTTGCGGACTACCTGGAAGTCGAGCCGGGTCGCGAGCGCGCCGTCGAAGCGCTGCTCGGCGAGCTGCTACAGCACATCGTTGTGGAACGGCCCGAACATGCCGCGGCAGGCTTCGACCTCGTGAACCAGGCGTCCGCGGGCCGCTGTGGCTTCCTGATCGCAGACGGCCACGCTGGAGAGTGGGCTCACGGCCCAGTCTCGGCCAACGCCGTTCCGGAGGGACTTCTGGCCCTCTCGTCGGTAGTACGCGTGAACGGCGACTATGGCCCCGCACTGCGAAGTGCGATGGGCGAAGCGTGGCTTGCCGACTCCTACGAGCGCGCAGCAGCAGCGGCGGCGTTCGCGCCGTGTCCGGTGGTGACGAGCGAAGGTGTGGTGTTCCGCGGTCCGCACGTGGTGGCGGGCGGTCATCCCAAGGAAGCGCGCGGCATCCTCGAGACCAAGCGAGAGATCAAGGATCTGCGCGCCCGAATCGAGAGCGAACGCGACGGCCTCGATCGGCTCGTAGCCGAGACCACGGCGCTCGACGGCGTCATGACACAGGCCACCCAGGCGATTGCGGCCCTCAATGCCGAACAGCACCGTCAGGAAAAGGCGATCGTTGGCCTCGAGGCGCAGTTGCAGCGTGCATCAGAGGATGCGAAGAAGGTCGCGTTGCGCGGCGATCAGCTCATGCGCGAGCGGCATCAGGCCGACGAAGAGCGCAAGTCTCTCGAGTTGCGCCAGGACGAAGCGCGCTCGTCCATCGTCAGCCTCGAAGACCAACAGCGCTCGGCAGACACGCAGCTGTCAGATGCGCAGCGCACGTTGTTTGCCGCACGCGAGACCGTTGAGGCGCTCAGTCTGCGCGCCGCAGAAGCGCGCGCCGCACATGCGGCGCTCGTCGAGCGCGCGTCAGGTCTGGCATCGGAAGTCCGGCGTCTCGAAGACTCGAACCGCGAACTCGAAGTGCGCTCGCAGTCGCTCACGAACGAGCGAGAAAACACGACCCGTCGCATCGAGGAACTGCGCGCGGCTGTGACCGCGGGCGAAGCCCAGCTGGCCACCGACATTCTTCGGCTCGACGAGATGCGTTCCAGCGTCGCCACGAGTGACGACGCAGTGTCGACGCTGCGGATTTCTACGGACGAACTCGAGTCGGCCATTCGTGTGGCGCGCGGAGAGTACGACGCCATTCGACACACGGCCTCAGAGTTCGACGTCGCCAAGGCGCGATCGGAAAGCGACCTCTCGCACCTCGCATCGACTTGCATCGACACGGTGCAGGCCACGCTGGACGAGGTGATGGTGGAAGTGGAGGAACTCGAGCGCCTGGGCGCGGCAGTTCCAGACGCGCGCGTCATTTGCGCCGACGAGCCCGAAGAGGGCACCGACGAAGACGGCACAGCGGTCCCGGTCGCCGTTGTTGCCGCACCGGCACATGGTGAGCAGACCTCCGAGGCGACAGACCTCCATGCTGCGGAGGCGGCCGTTGCCGCGGCCGAGCAACGCACGCTGAGCGCCGAGGATGCCATCACCGCCCTGCGCGGCCGAATCGAACGGTTGGGCCCGGTCAACATCCTGGCGATCGAACAGTACGACGAGCTCGAAACGCGATACGCCTTCCTCTCGACGCAGCGTAAGGATCTGGTCGACTCGATTGCGCAGACCAGTGAAGCCATCAAGCGCATCGACGAGACGACACGCGAGCGCTTCGTTGTCGCGTTCGCGGCCATCAATCGCAATTTCCAGGAAGTGTTTGGCACACTCTTCGGTGGCGGCCGCGCCGGCCTGACGTTGCTCGACGAGAACGATCCGCTCGAGAGCGGCATCGAGATCGTGGCGCAGCCCCCAGGCAAACGTCTCCAGAGCGTGCAGTTGCTCTCGGGCGGCGAGAAGGCCCTGACAGCCATCTCGCTGATGTTCGGTCTGTTCAAGTACAAGCCGAGCCCGTTCTGCCTGCTGGATGAAATCGACGCTCCGCTCGACGATGCGAACATCGGACGTTTCGTCGAGATGCTGCGCAGCATGCAGGACCACACCCAGTTCATTCTGATCACACACCACCGCAAGACGATGGAGATTGCGGATCGGCTGTACGGGGTCACGATGGAAGAACCGGGCGTGTCGAAGCTGATTTCGGTGCAGATGAACTGAGGGCGCGAGCCAAGGCAATTGGCGAATTCGCGGATTGGAGATCTGGTGAGTTGGAGTGCTCCTCGCCAACTCGCCAAATCACCACTTGACCAGATCACCAATTGGTATGAGCCCGGTACCAGGCCGCAGCGAACCCTGGTCTATGATCGGCTGCATGATCCTCCGCATCTCGCGAGCCGGAATTGTTGTCGCGCTTGCCGCGACGGTTGCCGCGTGCAACCCCCATCGCGGAGGGCCGCTTCCAGGCCACGCATCGAGCGAATGGACGCGCAGCTACGCCATTCAGCCCGGCGGTGAATTTCAAGTCGTCGGCGCCGGCGGCACCATTGACGTGCAGGGCACGACGAACCCGGCAATCGACGTGAAGGCCGAGCGAGTGGTGCGCGCCGCGACTGACGCGATGGCCACGTCCATGGCGCCGCGCGTGCGAATCAGCGAAGACGTCACGCCCGACAAGATCGTGCTCCGTAGCGAAGGGCTCGGCGGAATCACCGTTGGCGTCGACATCCAAGTGCACTTCCATGTGACGGTGCCCCAGGGTACGAAGCTCCGCCTTCGTTCGGCGAACGGCGACATCACGATGACGAATGTCGACGGGACCATCGTGGCATCCAGCTCGAACGGCGCCATCATCGGCAAGACCCTGCGAGGCGGGATTGATGCGAGGGCGACCAACGGCAACATCACCATCGACATGGCCGGGGTTTCGAAGGACCCGATCGACCTGCGCGCCACCAATGGGGCCATCCAGTTGTCACTGCCCCCGACCGCCAATGCCAATGTCGAGGCCACTTGTACCAACGGCTCCGTCGACTTCAGCGGCTTGCCCTTGCAGCTCACCGGAGAACAGACGAAGCGTCGCACCCGGGGGCGGTTGAACGAAGGCGGCACGCCTATCGATCTGACCACGACCAACGGCGACATTCACCTGCTCGCATCGACGCCTGGCGTCGCCCACTGAGCACTTCAGTGGAGTGACGCGGATCATCCCGAGACTCGCGCTCGCGAACCGTCGTTCCTCATGAACGAAGACAAAGCCACCAGGTACAACCGGCTGAAGAGGCGCTTCGCGATCGCTTCCGCGGTGTGGAGCGCGGCGCTGCTTATCGCGCTGGTGGCAACCGGAGGTGCGGCGATCCTTCGCAACGTGTCGGAACACACGGCGGCGTTGGCGGTCCCTGCTTCCTGGACTCGTTCGGCGTCGGTCGTCATCTGTGTGGCGCTGCTCAGCGTGCTGAACGAACTTGGTTCGCTTCCGCTTGGCTTCTACGGAGGGTATCTCC
>JBEBGB010000791.1:0-2506 GCA_040081675.1 Vicinamibacterales bacterium | reverse complement strand
CGCCCGTCTGACCCGCCCGCTCGAGCGCTTTGGCCAGGCCGAAGTCCAAGACTTTCACCGTGCCGTCACTTCGCACTTTGATGTTGGCAGGCTTCAGATCGCGATGGATGATCCCTTGCTCGTGCGCCGCTTCGAGTGCCTCCGCAATCTGCTTCGCTATGGGTAGCGCCTCGTCCAGTGGAATCGCGCCACGCGCGATGCGGTCAGAGAGGTCATCGCCTTCGACCAGTTCCATCACGAGTGCGCGCAGACCACCGGATTCTTCCAGGCCGTGAATCTGCGCGATGTTTGGATGATTCAGTGCGGCGAGCGTCTGCGCTTCACGCGTGAAGCGCGCCAGGCGGTCGGCATCGTGAGCGAAGGAGTCCGGCAGGACTTTCAGCGCGACGTCGCGATTGAGCTTCGTATCGCGCGCGCGAAAGACCTGACCCATTCCGCCTTCGCCGATGGTCGCAATGACTTCGTAGGCGCCGAGACGTGTGCCGGGAGTGAGGGCCAATTCGCTGTGGATTATATGGGCATGCGACGTCGAGGTCAGCTCACTCTCGAAATGCTCCCGGACGACGTCGCCGTGGCGATCTCTTCACGCAAGTCTTGCGCGATCGGTCGGAGCACCAGCCATGCTATATCAGTGCTCAGGTCGACACGCGTTCACAAGCGGCGCAACGGAGGCTCGGGATGATTGAACTGGGAGCGTTTGACGATGGGGTAGCGGCGGATGTGCGTGACGCCTACATCAAGGAGGTCGAGACCATCGCGCGTGTGCCTTTGAAGGACGTCGTCCCAGGCCCGGACCGTATCGCCTTTGCGCAGCACACGCCGGATTCCCAGCAGACCATGACGGTTGCGGCCACTCAGAAGGCTCTCACGCAGATCGGCTTCTTTCCAGGCGGCAAAGCCGACGGCATCTGCGGCTACCGCACGGTGTCCGCCATTCGACTGTTCCAGGAGTACGTGCGCGCCATCGAGCAGTTGCCCTGCGTGCCCGATGGACGCTTTGGTCCGCAGTCGCAGCAGCACCTGCAGCGCTGGATCACAAAGGGCCTTCGACCCGAGTGGACGCCGACGGTCGACGCCTGGCGATCGGGAACGCTGGGCGACACGGAGTACACCGCGTGGCTCGGCCTCCTGGCCAAAGTGAAGGCGCGCTACCTGACATCGCCCACGCGCATGCTGCAGATGGTGAACGCGAACACCACACCGTCCGACACTCGAAAGGTGGCCAACTGGGACGTGTCGCCGGCCGGTGTACACCTGATCGGCGTTCGTCGCGAAGAAGCCAGCATGAAGTTCGACGACATCTTCGTCGTGCTGATCAAGGGTCTCGTCTACAAATTTCAGGGGACAACGGAGCCAGGCGCAGCGACGGACCCGGCGAAAGGCGCGCCGTTCCTCGTGCAGGGACAGCACGACTACCACTTCGGCTGGCACAAGAGGACCTACCTGGCCTTACGTCCACAGAACAAGGGCGTGTTGATCGTCCGGTCGAGGGGCGACATGCGACTCGACGAAGCAGACCTGGCGAACGGCCTGCAAGTGGAGGCGACCATCAATGTCCACTGGGGCGGCCTGGGGCTGAAGCGCGACGTGAACACCTGGTCTGAAGGGTGTCAGGTGATTAACGGCACGGCGTACGTCACGCCGAAGGGGGCACTCGTGAACTGCGCGGCGTTTGCTGCGACCAACAACGACGAGATCGCGAAGAACCCCTCGAAGACACGCGGCGCGTACAACGTCCTACTCGACCTCGTCACAGCACTCGGAAGCGACCTGCCCAGTCCAACGATCAAATACACGTTGCTGGCAGAGGACGACCTTGCCTTGAATCCAATGCTCCGGCAGAAGCTCGTGGCCGCGCGGGCCTTGGTGCAGCCGTTGCTTTGATGGATTACTCAATCTTTCGGAACTTGCCGTACGTCGCGACGCCCTCGATCCGCGACTTGCCGCGGCGCTGTTCGTACCGCTCTCGCATTTCAATCGGCACCAGCAAGCCGAGATACGGTTCGGACTGATAGCTCACGTTGACCGTCCCCTGGCGGTCGCGATCGCCCACGACCAGCTCGCTCATCAACACTCGGCCGGATTCGGGCTCGATCCAGAAGCGTCCGCGTGCCGGCACGTCTTTGCCTTCGGTTGTGTGAACGATGGTCGGCCGGACCCGTTCCTCGAAGCGGATGACCCAGACTTCCGTTGACACACGAAAGGCGCCGGTATCACTGGTCGTCTGGCTGGCACTCGAGGGCGTTCGCGCATCGGCGCGCCTGAACTTGAACCGCTCCTGGTGGGCAGTCTCGAGGAACTGGAGCGCGAAGACCGGTGTGTTGAAGTTGCGTTCGATGTCGCCCAGGTTGTGGCGGGCGCTCTCCTCGAGAATGCGCCTGACCTGAGCGTCTGTCGATGTCGATGGCGCCAGGAGCAGCTTCGTCAGTCGCTCTGCCCGATCGCGGACCGCCACACCGTCGACCTCGAACACATCTCGATACTGCATCCAGCCCGGCGTGGGCGC
>JBEBGB010000160.1:0-9650 GCA_040081675.1 Vicinamibacterales bacterium | reverse complement strand
AGGACCGCGGCCGTCGCTACCGGGACGCCACTGGCGAGGCCGCCTGGACCGATCATCCCGACGAACGCCGCAGTGAGCCAGATATCCGGCGATTGTGTCACCGGTGCCAAGCGGCGGTAGTCGAAGCCGACCTTGACCTGGTGAGTGCCGCGGCTCAGCGAAAGAGTGTCGGTGACGTTGTACTGCGTGTTGGTGTTTTCGCCGAGGGTTCCGTACGTGGGTCCCACGGCGGCTGCGCCGGTCTGGCCGATGATCTGGTAGCCGACCAGGCCGGTGCCGAACGTCGTGCCAACCGGAAGGGCCGCATCCGTCAGCGGCACTGCTCCGCCCGCCGAACTCCCCTCGCTGAGGCTGTTGACCAGGTTCCTGCTGTAATTGACGCGGAGTTCGTTGACGGCCCGTGAGGACAGGCTGTACGTGAGCCCCGCAGTCGCTGTCGTCAGCGTCGTGTTGCTCGCAGAGTCGTAGCCGACACTCCGTTTGGTGAACGACGAGGGCGAATAGTTGTATCGCCCGAAGAGCAGGTACCGGTCGCCCCGCTGATCGACGCGCAAGCTCGAGGCATCGAGCGACGCCGGGTTGGTGGTCGTGATGATGAAGGGAGCAGAGCCGTCGCTCAGCGCCTCACCGGTGGGCAGCGGAAACGCGTCGATGAATACCTTCTGGGACGCGGGCGTCGCCGCGCGAACCGCCAGCGACGGGACGAGGCTGTTGACCGTGATCGGCTGCCGCACACGCTGCGCCTCATAGGAGGCAAAGAAGAACATGCGGTTCTTCACGATGGGGCCGCCCATCACGCCACCGTAATCGTTCGAGCGCTCCTTCGCTTTGGGCAGCCCGGCGCGATTGGCGAACCATTCGTTCGCGTTCAAGGCGTCGTGCCGGAAGTACTCGAACGCCGTCCCATGGAACTGGTTGCTGCCGGACCTGGTGACGATCCCGACCTGACCGCCGGGGAACCGCCCGAACTCCGGCGCGAACGTCGATGTCTGGATGCGGAACTCCTGCATGGCATCCATGGACACGAGACTGTTCGTGCCGCCGAGGGCGCTCATGGCCGGCAACTGGCCGCCCGCACCCTGGTAGAGGGTGTTGCTGCCGTTGTTCAGGCCTAAATTGGCGCTGACGCCGTCTACCGTGAAATAGTTGTCGTCCGAGCGCATGCCGTTCACGACGAACTGACCGGCGTTGCCGGTGAAGGTGCGCGTGAGGACCACGCCCGGCGTGAGCGCGATGAGGGACTGGAACGTCCGGCCGTTCATGGGCAGGTTTTCGACGAACTGACGGTCGACGACGGTGCTCACGGCGCCGCTGCGGGAACCGAGTTCTGTCGCGTTGCCGATGACCTCGACCGTCTGGGAGACCGTGCCCACCTTCAACTGGACTCGAAAGATCAGGTCGCTTCCCACGTGCACGACGACGTCTGTCAGGCGTCCTGGTGTGAAGCCGCTGCGCTCGGCGGTGATCGCGTACCGCCCCGGCGGCACGAACGGAAACGCGGCACGGCCCTCGGCGTCCGCCACTGCCTGGCGCTCGAGCGCGGTATCGGCGTTCACGAGGGTCAGGGCGACGCCTGGCATCGCGCCGCCGGACTCATCGACGACGAGCACGTTCACCGTCCCGCTGGACGTCTGGCCCCGAGCGGGGACGACACTCGCCAGACACAGCCCCACGATCAGACTCAGCATCAATGCCAGGCCTCTGCGCAGTCGAGGCGCTGAGCCCGCAGCGTTCGTCCAGATAGCCGAAGGCTCGGCGCAGGCTCTGTGGCGGAATAGCAGTCGCACGCGGGGCGTCAGGGTCACGTCGTCTCCTGGAAAGAAATGGTCAAAGGCCAGACAGAGGGCTCAATGTGTAAGACGCAGTCAGAACGCCTGGTCTCGAATTGACGAATCAACGGCGGGACCAGGTCGTCGCTCCACGAGTGCCAGGGATGAGAGGCGCACCAGGGCCAGCAGCCGTATAATTACGGTGGAGTCTCGAATGAGTTCGACCGAAACGACCGAGCGCGTGCCGATTCACACCGACGCAGACGGCGCGATCCGGGTGGCTGGCACGCGGGTCACATTGGATACCCTGGTCGCCGCCTTCGATGCCGGCGCGACCGCGGAGGAAATCGTCCAGCAGTACCCGTCGGTCGCCCTCGCGGACGTGTACTCCGTCATCACCTACTACCTGCGTCACCAGGCCGACGTCTGCGCCTACCTGCAGGAACGTCAGGGGCAGGCCGCGACGGTTCGCCACGAGAACGAGCGGCGGTTCCCATCTGCGAGAGTACGGGAGCGACTCCTCGCTCGCCGCGCGTAGCCACCGGCGCTCCCAGTGCTGCGGTTCGCGGCAGACGAAAATTTCAACGCCGACATCATCCGCGGATTACTACGCCGGAAGCGCGACCTCGACCTCGTTCGCGTCCAGGACGCCGGACTTTCCGGGGCGACCGATCCCACAGTGCTCGCATGGGCGGCGCTCCAGGGGCGGGTCGTGATCACCCATGACGTGTCGACGCTGACGAGGCACGCGTACGATCGCGTGTCCTCCGGACAGCCGATGCCGGGTGTGTTCGAGGTCGGAACCAGCGCCAGCATCGGGCGAGCGATCGACGATCTCCTCCTCCTTGCTGAATGTAGCCACGAGGGCGAATGGGAGGGACAGGTCCGCTACCTGCCACTGTGAGCGAGGACGTGATACAGCTTCGACAGTCATCGGCCAGTCAACTGCTGGAGAGCGCGCACATCCGCTCGCGCGTCCCGAATGTGCTGGCGAAGGTCGTTCATCACCGAACCCCCGACGGGGCTCGTGGGGCGGTCGGACACGGTGAAGGCCTCGTTCACGGCCTGGTCGATGACCGACGCGGTATGGGCCAGCGTGTGCAAGGTCGCATCGATGGAGTCCGGCGGTGACGCGGGCGTGTCGGTCGGTGCGCTGAAGTAGGGTGCCAGCGAGGCGTCGAGGCCTTCCAGTGCGCCGAGGCACTCGGTGGTGCGGCGCGTGACGAACTGCTGCCACGCCCGCTGTGCCTCTAAGTCGAGCGACGCGCGCGTGTCGTCCGGAAACCGCGAGGCCAGGCTGCCGAGCGCCGATACGTCGCGTCGCACGCTGCGCGAGGCGGCCAACACCCGCGGCGCGAGCTCGCGAACCACGGCCGCCGCATCCGTTCCCGCCGGCACTCGGCCCTCGATGTATTCCTGCACCGGAGCGGGACCAGCGGTGAGCTCCCGAAGCTCCAGCCGCCCGTCCGGCGCGTCCTCTCGTCTGGTTCTCTGGCGCGCTTGCTCCTCGGCGAACGTCCGCACATCGAGCGCGACGGCGCCCCGTTTGTCAAGGACGGCGACGGCGGTGGCCAACGCGCGCTTCTGGTCGGCGGCACTCACGAGCCCGGCGACGGCCACGCGCCCGTTCGGCGCGCGGCGCACCGACACGTACTCGGCGCCTGCCAGGCGGTCCACGATCTCGACCAGGCGCATCTCCAACGAGGGGCTCGCGCGAACGGACGACGGCGATGGAATCGCGAGGGATGGGGAGTTGGCCGACACACGTGGGCGCTCGACGGGCACGAAGGCGTCCGCGGGAATTGCGGACACCGGAACACGAGTCAGGGATCGTTCGTCGAGCGTGACCTGGCGATCGACGCCTTCGAGGCTGATGGTCAGCGTCTCACGGAGCACGTGCAGGTCGGCTCGTCGCAGCACCAGTTCCGCGCGCGACGGCCGATTGACCAGATCGTGGGCGAGAAGGTCGGGAGAGAGCGCCCGGAGCAACGCGCCTTGCACCGGCCGGTCGCACACGACTGTGTAGACGGCTGCGTCGGCATGGGCACCGCACGACAGGCCGCCGATGAAGTGATCGCGGAATGCCGCTGCCGACAGGGGCTGCTGCCACACCTCGTCCAACGGGCCGAGCGCGAGGCGCGTTTCCTGTCCGTCTCGATCGGTCCACTGCCCGGCGACAACCCCGCCGGTCGCGTCGAACACACGAATCGCGCGCAGTCGCGACGCGCCGCGAATCCACGTCTCGATCCGGTGGCTGCTTTCCACAATGCCGGTATCGAGTCGACGCACGGCGAAATCGAACGCCCCGTGCGCTGCCAGATCGGCAGGCAGGGCCTCCCCTGCTTCGGCCTCGGCCGCTCGGGCCACGAGAGACGACGCCGGGCCGTCCCGATCCAGAACTCCGGCGCTCCACCACATCCCCGCGACAGTGGTCACCGCCAGCAGTCCTGCGGCTGGAATCAGGAACGCTGCTCGTGCACCCGTCCACCACTCGACGATACGGGACCAGCGGTCCCGCCACCCGGTCGCCCTCGGTTCCGCGGGTTCGGGCTCGACAGGCATGGCCACGTGCCGTTCACACGGCGTCTGCCGCACGGGAGCTGTCGCGAATGACGGATCGACGTACTCGACGGTAATCGCGGGATGGGTTTCCGAGAAGTCGATCGACACGTCAATCCAGCGATGGTCCGTCAGGGCCACGTGCGCGGCCTGCACCAGCGCGCCATCGGTCGGAGGCGACAGGCTGAGCAAGGCCATCCGAAGGCCCTGTTCGCTGTGCACGTCGGCAAACGTCAGCGGCTCGTCTGCCCGCACGGTCCACGACACGCGATTCCGGGCCGCCTCCGCCGCCAGGATGCCGACCGGCAATCCATTCACGGAAATCTGCAGCTCCCTGGGTCGATGCTCGAGTACGTCGCGCACGCGTCGACGGGCGACGCGCTGGAACGGCAGTGGCAAGGCCGAAGGCGCGCCGGGATCACCGCCCGAGGAACTGTCCTTGGGATCCAATGAAGATCGCTCGTCGAGCGGAGGCAATCCGAGCATCACCGAGACGCGATCGAGACACCGCCGGCAGCTCGCGAGGTGCGACAGCATGGAGATACCGAGTGGCGTCGCGTCGCCCCGCTCGTACCGGGCCCGAATGTCGTCCGTCGTCAGACACGGCGGCCGCACCGTCGCGAAGATGGCTTTCTGCAGAGCTCGAAGAATGACGGCGGGATCGTCGGAGGTCATCGCCGCCTCAACGTGCCACGGCAGCCTTCGCGCGGGGGCGGGCGCCGAAGGTGCGCTGTCCGCCAACATCGCCTGAGCCTCGGTCCGCGCCTGCCAGAGCCAGTCGTGAACGGCACGTCCGGGCACGCCGACAATGCGGGCGATCTCGGTCGGATAGAACCCGTGGAAAAAGCGGAGTGCGAGGACCGAGGCCGCCTTCGAGCCGTCCTTGCGCGCGCACACGTGCTGGCACACCAGCACGAGCGCGTTGCGGGCGACGACGCGATCGTCTGGTCTGGTGGCGCCGAGGGCGAGCTCGGCTGAGTCGTACTCCTCGATGGGGACGTGAATGACGCGTTGGTTGGCCTTTCGCCGCATGCGCGAGATGTGCACGTTGCGCACAACGGTGGCCAGGTAGCCACCCAGATTGGCGATCCCGTCGAGATCGGGTCTGGCGACCACAAACGCGATATAGGCGTCCTGCATCAGGTCTTCGGCGGATGCCGCGTCACCGCCAACCAGCCGCCGCGCCTGCGCTCGTAACGAGCGATAGTGGGCCACGAACAGTTGCTCGTGGTCCTCTGCCGCGTCTGTCGGGCGGCGCCGTATGACACTGAGTGGTCTGGCCATGATCAAAGAAGCCGCTTCTCGGCCTCACTGTGTAGACGCAGTCAGCTCCCCCGTTCTCGAATGGGAAACGCAGCACCCGCATCGCTGCAGCCAATGCGCGCAGGCAGGCAGTCAACTGCGCAGGGCATGAAATGGAAGATGGAAGGTGGGCGCCGACGCGTTCCGTTCGACGAGAAGCCTGGTGCAGGAGCCGTGTCGCAGACGACAGTCGGGATACTGCTCTCGCTGAGGTCCGTAGCGGCCCCACCCGCGATCATTCTGCTCAGCACACGGGCCGAGTGATAGCGGTCATCCGTCGGAAGTCACCGCGGTGCAGGAAGGCGGATAGAAGCCGGCGAAGGTGGCGTTCGGTGCAGCGAACGGACCTGCGACGGAGCGGTGCCTCAGACCGTGTGTGGTCGTTGGCGTATCATGCGGCTGACCAATGATGGTCCGGTCGATCGTATCCGTCCAAGGAGTCGTGACCATGAAACGCGCCGTGTTCGTCGTGGCTGGAGTGTTCCTCGCTGCCAGTTCCGCCATCGCCCAGCCCCCTGCGGGGCCACTGACCCTCACCGCGAGCCTGAACCGCGGATACAACAGCGTGAAGCTGAACCTGACCGAAGAAGCCGCGAAGATGCCGGAGGCCGACTACGGCTTCAAGCCCGGTCCCGCGCCGGAACTCCGCACCTACGGACAGTTGTTTGCACACGTAGCAATGGCGCAGGCAGGCTCGTGCGCGGTGGCGCTCGGTCAGCCCAACCCGAATCAGGGACACAACCTCGAAACAGAACTCAAGACGAAGGCCGAGTTCCAGAAGGCGCTCGCCGATTCGTTCGCGCTCTGCGACAAGGCATTCGCGGCGCTCACCGAACAGAACGCGACCGAACTCGTCAAGCAGGGCCAGGGCGAGATTGCGCGAGCGGCGCTGCTGGCGAACGTCGTCACGCACAGCAACGAGATGTACGGCACCGGCGCGGTGTACATGCGCGCGAAGGGACTGGTGCCACCGTCCACAGAGCGTGCGACGGCTGCACAGGGGCGCGGCGGACCGGGGCAGTAGACCTCACGGGGGGTGGCTCTCGAAGAGCCACGCCCTTCCTTCCACGCCGTCGTCCGACGTTCCCTTGTTTACGGCCAGGCAAACACCGCTCGTGGCGGCGTGCCTGTGCGTCCGGGAACCTTGAGCCAGGGAATCTCGCGGAAGACGTCGTCAGCGCGCGGCTCGTCACCCTGGGCCAGCAACGAAAACCCCAGCATGATGCGCGCGTGGGAATCGCTGGCATCAGTCGCCAGCGTGCGTTCCGCCGCTGCCCTGACCTGAGCGGCATCGCCCTGCAGCTTCATCAACTCCACGAAGCGCTTCGCGAACCAGGGGCTCTGGACATCCAGCAAGGGCGTCACCCTGGGATTCTTCAGGTCACCGTGACACGACTGACACTCCTTCGTCAGCCACTTGCCCAGTTCATGAACGATGTGCTCGATGGCTTTCCGTTCCTCGGGGACGTTGCCCTCGAGCAGTCCCAGCTTCGCCTCGAGCGCCCAGTAGCGGCGCTGATCGCGCGCGTTGACTCGCTCGAGTGCGACGATCTTCCCCAGTTCGGCGTGGGCGGACGAGAAGTCCGCATGATCCATGAAGGCGTGCGCCAGGATGATCCGAGCCTCGGGCAGGCGGCCAAGTGGATCCTCCTGATCCTTCAACGCCTGCAGCGTGGCGCGGTCGCCGAGCCTGGTGGCGGCCTCTCGTGACAGCCGGACCCAGGTCGCCCGGTCCTCCGGGTTCATCTCCTCCGGATTCATCGCGCGCAGCGCCTGCGTCGTCGCCGAGGCATCCGCCCGCGTGTCCCGGCCGATCGCCGTCAGTTGCTCGGCGATGGTCTGCCCCGCGCCGGCCCCAAGCGTTCGAGACATCGGCGTGGCCACCGCCAGCAACGCTACGCATGCCAGCATCCACAGCGGTCTATTCATGGCATCCCCCTCTGACTCCGGCCCTGGTCATGGCCGGGATGCTGCGCGAGCGCCGGCGTAGTTCCAGCGCAATGAGACCATCACGTTCCGCGGGTCGCCGAACGAGTTGTAGGTGTTCGTGCCGCCGAGTCGCGTGTAGTAGACCGCATCGAACATGTTGTTGAACTGGACGTTCAGGTCGACGTTCGACCGAAGCATGTATGAGCCGTTGGCAGTCACAACGGCGTACCTGCTCTGACGACGGGCATACACCGTGATATTGCCCGCGGCGTCCTTGGTGTCCGTACCACTGGCCGACTTGCCTGATGCCTGCACGCCGAGCCCGAATCGCAACGCCGCCAGGCGTCCGCTGGTGCCCCGCCATGTCGACCAGAGCTTGAACGAGTCCCCAGGGTACCAGTAGCTCAGTGGCTGCCCCTTCAAGGTCAGATTGACGAGATACTCCGTGTGCAGGTGGGTGTACCCCGCCACAAGATCCCAGCCCTTGCGGACTCGTCCGGTGGCCTCGGCTTCCCAGCCCGTGCTCTCGACCTCGCCGAGCGGCACGAAGAAACCGGTGTTGAGCGGATCGGCGTACGCGCGATTCCTGTCGTGAATGTTGAAGTACGCGAGCGTCGCCAGCAGACGTCCGCCAAGCGGCTCGGCCTTCACGCCGAGTTCATACTGCCGGCCCGTCCGCGGGTCCAGGATGCTCCCATCGACGCGCTTCGATGTCTGCGGCACGAAGATCTCGGAGTAGCTGCCGTACGCAGACAGTTGCGGAAGCACGGTGAGAACGGCGCCGCCGTACGGCGTGAACTCGCCGCGCGACCTGGCGCCCTGAGTCCAGTCGGTCGGGGTCGAGGGCGCAACCGACTTCGACCGGTTGTTGTAGTTGCTCCACCGTCCCCCGACCACGGTCGTCACACGGGACGTGAGACGCGAGCGCAGCATCGTGTAGAGCCCCTGCTGATCGGTCTGGCTGAGGCTGCCCGTCCGGTAGACGATGAGCGGTTCGGCGACCGCCGGCGGGTCTGTCACCAGGACGTTGGTGACGTTCAGCGTGGCGTCCTGGTTGGGGTTCACGCCGTGCCCTTCGCTGGTGAACTTCGCCGCGTTGAATCCGACAAGCACGTCCTGCGAGCGTCCGAGCAGGTCGAAGCGGCCGCTCATGAAGGTGTCGACGGCATCAGAGGTGTAGTCGAACGTCGACTCGCGACGAGCGTAGTTGGCCGTATTCGTCGTCAGCGAGACACCCGTCGTCGGGTAGCCATCATGAAACATCAACGTCTGCAGGCGGCGGTTGGCCCTGGCCGTGACGCTCCACTTCGGGGTGATACGGTGCTCGGCTTCCACACCGACGTCTGTCGTGTCCCAGTTGTCCTGGTTCCAGGTTGGATAGGGATTGAACGACCGATCCACCGGCAGATACGTGCCATCCGTGTAGGTCGGCAGGCCGGAGAAGCCAGGCGTCCGGTCCTTCTGATGGGCCGTCGTCAAACCCACCGTGGTCTTCGAGCCGGGCCGCCATTCCGCCATGCCGTAGCCGAGCCACTTTTCGTCGTGCCCGCGGTTCCAGAAGTAGTCGCGATTGGTGGCGGAGAAGACCGCGAGGCCACGGAGCGACTTGACGAGCGGACCCGATGCCACTGCCTCGACGTGGTTGTTCGCCCATTGGCCGGTCGAGGCGAGCAGCGACGTCGACAGGTTGGCACCCGGCCGACGCCGCACCATGTTGACGGTACCTGAAAAACTTCCGGAGCCCTGGAGCAGGCCGGCGGGACCGCGCAGCACCTCTACGCGGTCGTAGATCGCGAGGTCGTACTGCTGATACCCGCTGAGCGCCATCGCGGACGGCATGCCGTCCTGCTGGTTCTCGAGTGCCGCCCCGCGCGCGTGGTACTGCGCCTGCGTCGCGTCATTCGAGATGGCCGTCACGCCAGTCACCTGCGACAGCGCGTCCCACGTGGTGACCATGTTCTGGTCTTCGATCTGTTCGCGCGTGAGGACCGAGACGGAATTCGGGACGTCGCGCTGCGACACTGGCATCTTGCCGAACACGGTCGTACTGGTTTCGGCATAGCGCGCCGCGCGCCCGATTACCGTCACATC
>JBEBGB010000790.1:0-2507 GCA_040081675.1 Vicinamibacterales bacterium | reverse complement strand
ATCAATCCGCCGGACCGCCCGCTTCGGCGCGCGGTCGATCCTGAAGACCGCTAAGAGCGTGTGTTTCAAAAGTAGAGCACTAACACGGAGATCACGGAGACGAACGGAGCACACAGCTCATTTTGTTCGTATTCTCGGTGTTCTCTGTTCAGCGCCGTGTCCTCCGTGGTAGTGCTTTTCGTCACCTCTTGCAACCAGCTCTAAGGCTCACGAAGCACTTCGAGATACCAACGTGTCATTGGATCGAACCGCCCGAACCGCAGCCGTCGCCGTCTTCGTCGCGCTCGTGGTCGACGGCATGGACCTGCAGATGCTGGCGCTGGTCTTGCCGAGTCTCTCGAAAGATCTGCACCTGACGCCGGTCATGGCCGGTGCCTTGGGCACGTTCACGCTTCTTGGCATGGGCATCGGCGGCATCCTGGCGGGGCGGCTGGCCGACCGCGTGGGTCGCGTGCGCGTCGTGTGGTGGGCCGTGCTGGTCTTCACGGTGTGCACGGCGGTGATCGCCCTGTGCCAGACGTACTGGCAAGTGGCCGTCATGCGCTTCATCTCGGGCTTCGGGATCGCCGCGCTCTACAGCATCGGCACGCTGCTCGCGGCCGAGTACGTGCCGACGAAGACTCGCACGACAGTCCTCGGCACGCTGCAGGCAGGATGGTCGGTCGGGTACGTCATCGCCGCGCTCCTCGCCTCGTCCATGGTCCCGCGTTACGGGTGGCGTCCACTGTTCCTGCTGGCAATGGTTCCCGGCGTCATCGCGCTCGCGCTGTTGTGGCGCCTGCCCGACCCTCCAAGTTGGCGCGCCGCTCAGTCTGGCGTCTCGACAAATCGCAGCGAGTCAGGGTTCCGGGGGCTGTGGATCGACCCTGCGATCCGCCGGACGTTTCTACTGTGGACGGCGACGTCCATCGCCCTGCAGTTCGGTTACTACGGCGCGAACACGTGGTTGCCAAGTTATCTTGTGCGCGATCTGGGCGTGAACCTGCAGAGCATGGGCTGGTACATCGCGCTGACCTACACCATGATGGTGCTCGGCAAGGTCGTCACCGGTTACCTGGCCGATATCTTCGGCCGGCGCAAGATGTGGGTTATCGCGGGAGTTCTGACTGCGATCTATCTGCCTGTCCTCATCATCGCCGCGACGCCCGACAACGTGGCCTGGCTGCTCATCTTCTTCGGACTGTTGTATGGCGCGCCGTACGCGGTGAACAGCACCTATCTGAGCGAGAGCTTTCCTGCGAGCGTGCGCGGCACCGCCGTGGGTGCGTCATACAATCTCGGACGCATCGGCTCGACCGTGTCGCCCTTGCTCATCGGAATGGCTGCCGATCGTTACTCCATCGGTCTCGGGATCGGACTGCTGGGCATTTCATACGCGGTGTGCGCCATCGTTCCAGGCATGTGGATTCCGGAGCACATGTACGATCCGAAGGAAGCGAGCGAAAGGTCCGAGTCGAATCCCTCTGGCGTCGGCGCGTTCGCGCCGTTGACACGCGCGCAGGGGACGCCCTGAGCATGAGAGCGAAGGGCTTGCCCGTGGTTGACGCTGCCCGAGAGGGTAGCGGTGAAACGCAGCAGCGCGCCAGCGACGCGGAGCGGCACCTCGCCGCAGCCGAGCAGCTTGCGATGCAGCCTCCGGCGCTCGGCGGGCTCGACCTGTTGCCCGTGCGAACGGCTGCCGTCCTTGGCGCGGGAACCATGGGCGCCGGCATCGCCATGTGCTACGCCAGCGCCGGCATTCCCGTGGTCATCCACGACCCGGCGAGCGAGGCGCTCGAGCGCGGACTTACCACCATCCGCAAGCAGTACCAGAGCGCCGTTGCTAAAACCAGAATCACACAGGAGCAATGCGACCGCGCGCTTGGTCTCATCGCGCCGGTCAGCGATTTGTCCAGCTTGGCGGACGTGGACATCGTTGTCGAAGCCGCGATCGAGGACATGGCGGTCAAGCGCCGCATCTTCGAGGCTCTCGGCCGCGTGACCACCGAGCGCTGCATCCTCGCATCGAATACGTCGACGCTCGATATCGACGAACTCGCTACCGCCAGCGGGCGTCCGACGCACGTCGTCGGTCATCACTTCTTCAGCCCCGCGCACGTCATGAAGCTGTTGGAAGTCGTGCGAGGGCGCGAAACGAGCGATCAGGTTGTCGCTTCGTCGCTTGTCCTGGCGGCACGACTCGGCAAGATCGGCGTCGTGGTTGGCAACTGCTTCGGGTTCGTCGCAAACCGCCTGCTGGCGTACTACATGCGCGAGGCCTATCTCCTGCTTGAAGAGGGCGCGTCGGTCGAACAAATCGACAAAGCGATGACTGGTTTCGGCATGCCCGTCGGACCGTTTGCCATGCAGGACATCGCCGGCATCGACGTGGGCGCACGAATCCGTCAGCACCTCGCGGCGATGGGGAAGACACGCGCGGATGGTCCGCAGTCGGAAGTGCCAGACCGGCTGTTCGAACTCGGGCGCTACGGACAAAAGACGATGGCGGGCTGGTATCGTTACGAGCC
>JBEBGB010000159.1:0-9657 GCA_040081675.1 Vicinamibacterales bacterium | reverse complement strand
GGTCGGGTGCTTGATGCGGTCGACCAATTGCTCCCACGCCTTCATGTTCGATTCGGACGGCGGGAGATGCAGATTCTTCAGGACGATGCGGTCGAGCCCCTCGGCGCCGAGCACGATTGGCACTTCGTAAATGCTCGCGACGTCCACGGCGGTGATGACCGCTTCTTCGGCGACGTCGCAGAACAGCGCAATCTTTCGTTTCAAGTCGGGATCGAGGAAGCGGTCGGTGCGACAGAGCAGAATGTCGGGCTGTATGCCGATCGACCGCAAGTCGCGGACGCTGTGCTGTGTCGGCTTGGTTTTGAGCTCGCCGGCAGCGCCAATGAACGGCACCAGCGTCAGGTGGATGTAGAGCGTGTTCTCGCGTCCAACGTCCTGGCGGAACTGACGAATCGCCTCGAGGAATGGCAGGCTCTCGATGTCACCAACCGTCCCGCCGATCTCGATGAGCGCAATATCCACGTCTTTCGAGGCGCCGCGGATTGCATCCTTGATCTCGTTCGTGATGTGCGGAATGACCTGCACGGTGCGCCCGAGATAGTCGCCGCGACGTTCTTTCTGGATGACGCTCAGATAGATCTTGCCAGTCGTCCAGTTCGAGTTCTTGGACGGAATCGATTCGGTGAAGCGTTCGTAGTGGCCCAGATCCAGATCCGTCTCGCCACCATCGTCGGTGACATAGACTTCGCCGTGCTGATAGGGGCTCATCGTGCCAGGGTCGACATTGATGTAGGGGTCGAACTTCTGGAGCGAGACCTTGTAGCCGTGGCCTTCGAGCAACGCCCCGATGGACGCGGCGGCCAGACCTTTGCCGAGTGACGAAACCACGCCGCCGGTCACGAAGATGTACTTGGTTGCGATCATGTGCACGTTCCGAAGTATCTGCTCATGGACGGTGGTCAGTGTGGACGCCCGGCCTGAAGCAGTTGACGCACTTGCTCGAGGTCGGCCGGGGTATCCACGCCAATCGAGTCGTACGAGGTTTCAACGGTCTTGATGCGAATGCCGTGTTCGAGGGCTCGCAACTGTTCGAGTGATTCCGCGCGTTCGAGCGGTGTCGGCTCGAGCGAGGCCAGTACGAGCAGCGCGGATCGGCGGTAGGCATACACGCCCACGTGCCTGTAGAGCGGAGGCCAGCCGACGCGCGGATCGCGCGTGTACGGAATGGGTGCGCGCGAGAAGTACATCGCGAAACCGGCGCGGTCGGTCACCAGCTTCACGATGTTCGGATCCGACAGTTCAGCGGGATCCATGATGCGGCGATACAACGTCGACATGGACACGCTCTCGTCCGCAAACGGCGCGACGAGTTCGGTGATGGCCCGTGGGTCGAGCAGCGGCTCATCGCCCTGGACGTTGACCACGATGTCGCACTCGAGTGACAGCGCGACTTCCGCGAGGCGGTCGGTGCCGGTGAGGTGATCTCCGCGCGTCAGGCGCACGTGCCCGCCAAACTCTTTGACGCGCGTGGCGATGCGCAAGTCGTCGGTCGCCACGATGACGCGCGACACGACAGGCGACGCAGATGCGCGTCGATAGACGTGTTCGATCATCGGATGACCATCGATGTCCGCGAGGGGTTTTCCGGGGAAGCGCGTCGAGGCGAATCGAGCGGGGATGACGGCGACGACTTCGAGTGGACGCGTGGAATCGACCGCAGAACCAGTCGAAACAGGGGGCACGTCGAATAGTAGCACAGTCATTACGAGCTCGTGCTACCATCCGGCAATTCCCCCTATGAACATCCGACGGATCGCGTGGCTCGGCGTGACGTCGATCGCAGTGGCCAGCTGGTTCTCGGCGGCGTCCACGCCGGATCTGCGGACGCCATCGCTCGTCGAGCGCGCGCCGTCCACGCGCGAACTCGATCGCTCGGCCGCGACAATGCAATCAGAAGTCGCACGTCTTCAGGACCGCATCGCGCCAACCGCGACCCCGTCGCACGCCCGCGATCTGTTCCGCTTCGCGGGACGCGCGCCGCATCCGGCAACTGGCGCACCGCAGCGACCAGCAGCCCAGGACACCGAGGCACCAGCCGAGACACCGCCGAAGCCGACACTGCAGTTGATTGGTGTCGCGGAAGACGAGTCGGCTGACGGCATGGTGCGAACAGCCATCGTGGCTGGCCTTGGCGATCTCTTCCTCGTGAAGCCGGGAGACGTCGTGGCCGGACAATACCTGGTCGAACGCGTCACCTCGGACGCCGTGCAACTGACAGACACGTCGACGTCCGCGTCCACGACGCTCACCCTCCACTAATCAGCGCGACGCCCGCGCATGGTCTCGATCATCATCAATCCCGTGTCTGGCGGCGGTACGCTTGCGACCGCGAGGTCGCGCGCGACACTCGCGGCAGCGACACTCGATACGCAGGGCGAAGCAGGGGAGGTTCACCTCACGGAGCATCGCGGCCACGCGCACGCGCTGGCAGCGGCAGCCGTGCGCCGAGGCGATCAGCGCGTCGTCGCCTGGGGTGGCGACGGCACGGTCAACGAAGTTGCGTCAGCTCTGGTTGGCACAGGCACCGCGCTTGGTGTGGTGCCGGCCGGATCGGGCAACGGCCTTGCGCGAGAACTTCGTCTGCCCACTTCGCCTGATGCAGCACTCGCATACGCGCTGTCGGCGTCCGTGCGCCTCATTGACGCGGGCACGATTGGAGGCCGCTGGTTCTTCTCGATTGCTGGCATGGGGTTCGATGCGCACGTGGCTGCTGCCTTCGACCGCGACGGCGGCCGGCGTGGCCTGGCCGGGTACATGCGCATCACCGCGCGCGAACTCTGGCGTTACGAATGCCTGCAGTACCGCATCGACGGCGCGCCGCCTCTGCGCGCACTCCTCCTGACCTTTGCGAACACCACGCAGTTCGGCAACGGCGCTCGCATTGCACCAACCGCGCGCATCGACGACGGTCTGCTTGATCTGGTGACGTTCGAGGAGCGGTCGCGCTTGTTGACGGTGTGGGGATTGCCGTCGCTATTCACGGGCAACGCCGAGCGGGTGCCGGGCGTGTCCATCAGAAAGGTGACAGGTTCGGTCGTCGAGAGCAGCACGCCGATGCTGTTTCACGTGGACGGTGAACCGGTGCAGGGTGGCAGCCGCCTCGACGCGCGGATTCACGCAGGAGTGTTGAAGGTCGCGGGGGGAGAGTAGGGCAGGTAGGGCAGGTGGGGCTTGTAGGACTAGCGAGGCTGGCAGGGCAGGCGGGGCTGGCAGGGAGGCCGGACAGGTCAGGACGGTTCTCAGTCCCTCCCGACCGACCCGACCCTCCCGACCTTGATGTGTCAGATCCTCACGAGCCACGCGTCGCGAACAGCGCCGATCTTGCGAATGCTGTCCACCGCCGCGGCCAACTCGCCCGCGCCCGTCGTCTCTTCGTCGACGTTCACCACGCCGATCGCACCGGTCTCGTTGCGACCCAGCGCGAAGTTCGCGATGTTGACACCGTGCTTGCCGAGGATGGTGCCGACTTCGCCGATCACGCCGGGTTGATCGTCGTTCGAGATGATCAGGAGCGTGCCGGACAACGGCGCTTCCACGTTGATGCCCCGCACGGAGACCAGCCGCGGATTGCTTGGTTCGAACACGGTGCCCTCAACCCAGCGCTCGCCGTCACTCGTGTGGAGTTTCAGCGAGACGAGACTGGCGAAATCGCGCGCCCGCGAGCTGCGCGTCTCGGTGATCTCAATGCCCCGGTCCTTTGCGACCGCGCGAGCGTTCACCACCGACACGCCGCCAGACAAAATGGGACGCAGAACGCCCGCCGCGGCACTCGACGCGAGCAGTTCCGCCGCACGATTGTCTGCCAGCGCGCCGTAGTAACGCAGGCCGATCTGCTCGACGCGAGCCGGACCCATTTGCGAGACCACCGCGGCGAGACCCTCCGAGAGGCGCAGCCACGGTTGAAGCCGCTGCAGTTCGTCGGCCGGCACCGCCGGAAAATTCACTGCGTTGCGGACGACGCCCTTCGCAAGAAAGTCGCGCACAGCACCGGCCGTATCGAGACCGACTTGTTCCTGGGCTTCTTCTGTTGATGCGGCGAGATGCGGCGTGGCCACCACCTTGGCGAGTTGCGGCAAGGTCCAGTCGACAGGCGGCTCCTTCTGGAACACGTCGATGCCCGCGCCACCCACGTTGCCGTTCTCGATCGCGCGACAGAGCGCAGCTTCATCGATCAGTTCACCACGAGCGGTGTTGATGATGCGGATGCCCTTCTTGCACGTGGCGAAACGCTCGTCGTTGAAGAGATTCTTCGTCTCCGGCGTCGACGGCATGTGCAGCGTGAGGTAGTCGGCCGTCGCACAGACCTCGTCGAGCGATTTCAACTCGACGCCGATGGACGCCGCCACATCCGCCGAGATGTACGGGTCGTACGCGACGATCGTCATGCCGAACGACCGGGCACGTGCGGCCACTTCCTGGCCGATGCGTCCCAGACCGGCAATGCCGAGCACCTTGTTGCGCAGTTCGGTGCCCATGAACTTCTTCTTTTCCCACTTGCCGGCCTTCATGGCCTGATCGGCAGCCGGAACCGAACGCGCGAGCGAGAGCATGAGCGCGAGCGCTTGTTCGGCGACCGCGATGCTGTTGGCGCCGGGCGCATTCACGACGAGCACGCCCTTCCCACTGGCCGCGGGCATGTCGATGTTGTCGACGCCGCTGCCAGCTCGACCAATGATGCGCAGCTTTGGTGCTGCAGCGAGCAGGTCCTTGGTCACCTTGGTCGCACTGCGAACGATCAGCGCGTCTGCGTCGGCAAGGTCTTTCGCGAGGTCTTCGGGCTTCCGGCCCGAGCGGGCATCGATCTCCCAGCCCTGGCTGCGGAGGATGTCGAGCGCTGATTCAGGGAGGTCGTCGGAAACAACAATCTTCATTTTTTGGCCGTGGGCGGAGCGAGCGCTCTCAGGTAGTTGACGACGTTCCACAGGTCGTCGGGTTTCATTCTGGCTCCGAAGCCCCGCATGCCGGTGCCCTTCGAGCCATCTTTGATAAGGGTGAAGATCTCGCCGTCGGTGGAACCGTGCTTCCAGGCGGCGTCGATCAGACTGGTCGGCTTTGGTTCGGGAATGTTGGCGGCCATCTTGCCGTCGCCCTTGCCCGTCTCGCCGTGGCAGGTCGCGCACTGCGCGGTATAGAGCGTCTTGCCAGCCGCAATCGACTCCGGTGTCGCTTTCACCGGATTCTTCAACGCGGCAGCTTCCGCATGATGGTGTTCGCCAGCGTCGTGTTGAGCGGACGCTGACGCATTTCCTTGAGCAGACACGCCGACTGTCCAGGCAGACAGTGCAGCCACACCGACAAACAACGCGAACTGTGATCGCATCGATTGACCCTCCGCCCTACAGTATAATCCGTTGGTTTTGTTCAGCCCGTACGTCCGGTGACGGTGCGCTCGCCCTGCCGTGGTGCAATTCGCTGAAACACTCGAAATGACGCATCACAACCGCGTAACCCTCACCTGTTTTCCACAGAGTTTTCCACAGAAGCTGTGAGAATCGTCGTGACGCGAGCCGGGGAACTGACCTAAAGGCAGCAGCACACACTTATGTCCAACACTCCCTCACTAACTCCCCCGTCTGACGGCGCGGCGATCACCAGGCAGAATGGTCGGCTCGTTGTTCCAGACAACCCAATCATTCCGTTTATCGAAGGCGACGGCACTGGCGCCGACATCTGGCGTGCGAGCGTGCGTGTGCTCGACGCGGCTGTCGCGAAGGCGTACGGTGGCACACGCAAGATCTCCTGGATGGAGGTGTACGCCGGCGAGAAGAGCTTCAACCAGTTTGGGAACTGGTTACCCGACGAGACGGTCGAAGCGTTCAATCGCTACCTCGTCGGTATCAAGGGACCGCTCACAACACCCGTTGGCGGCGGCATCCGGTCGCTCAACGTCGCCTTGCGGCAACTGCTCGACTTGTTCGTGTGCCTGCGTCCCGTGCGCTGGTACAAGGGCGTGCCTTCGCCGGTGAAGAATCCCGGCAAGGTCGACATGGTGATCTTTCGCGAGAACACGGAAGACATCTACGCCGGCATCGAGTACGCCGCGGGCACGCCGGAGGCGCAGAAGATTCTCGACTTCTTCGCGAAGGAGTTCCCGAAGGACTTCAAGAAGGTTCGTTTCGGCACCGCCGAGGCATCCGCAGGTTGGCAGACGCAGCTCGAAGGCATCGGCGCGCCCAAGCGCGATGTGAACGTGCAGGTCGGTGTCGGCCTCAAAGCCGTCAGCTACCTTGGCACCGAGCGCCTGGTGCACAGCGCCATCAGCTATGCCGTTTCGGCGAAGCGCAAGAGCGTCACGCTGGTGCACAAGGGCAACATCATGAAGTACACCGAAGGCGCTTTCCGCGACTGGGGGTACCAGGTCGCGAAGAACTTCTTCGGTGCGGTGGAGATCGACGGCGGCCCGTGGTGCCAGATTCCCGAGGGGAAACCGGGTGCGGGTCTCATCATCAAGGACGCGATTGCCGACATCACGCTCCAGCAGGTGTTGACGCGCCCCGACGAGTTCGACGTCATCGCGACGTTGAATCTGAACGGCGACTATTTGTCCGACGCGCTGGCCGCACAAGTCGGCGGCATTGGCATCGCGCCAGGCGGCAATATCAACTACGTGACTGGCCACGCCATCTTCGAGGCGACGCACGGCACCGCGCCGAAGTACGCGAATCTCGACAAGGTCAATCCTGGTTCCGTCATCCTGTCCGGCGAGATGATGTTGCGGCATATGCACTGGAACGAGGCCGCAGACCTGGTGGTGAAGGGCATGGACGGCGCAATTGGATCCAAGCGCGTCACCTACGACTTCGCCCGGTTGATGGAAGGTGCCACTGAACTCAAGTGTTCCGAGTTCGGTGACGAGATTATCAAGCACATGTAATAGGCGATGGGCGATAGGCGATTGGCGATGGGCACGCCCATCGTCTGAAGACACGGCAGCACGGACGCCGCTTCAGTCGGTGGTTCATGCCTACCGCCTACCGCCTAGCGCCTACCGCCATTGAGGAGCCTGAGAGATGAATCGCAAAGTCACCGTGGTGGGCGGCGCCGGAAACGTGGGCGCAACCGTGGCCCGCTGTATTGCCGACAAGCAACTCGCGGATGTCGTCATCGTCGACATCGCCGATCAGAAGGCTGCTGGCATCGCGCTCGACATTCTCGAGGCGTGCCCGATCACTGGCTCTGACAGCCGAGTCATTGGCGGGTCGGACTACGCGCAGACCGCCGACTCGGATGTGGTGGTGATCACATCTGGCGTTCCGCGCAAGCCCGGCATGAGCCGCGACGACCTGCTGAACGTGAACTTCGGGATCATGAAAGCCGTGACCGAGCAGGTGGTGAAGTACTCGCCGAAGGCCATCATCGTACCGGTGGCCAACCCGCTCGACGCCATGTGTCAGGCGGTCTATCGCCTGAGCGGATTCCCGCGCGAGCGCGTGATCGGCATGGCCGGTGTGCTCGACTCCGCTCGCATGCGTACCTTCATTGCGATGGAATTGAACGTGTCGGTCGACAACATCCATGCGTTCGTGCTCGGTGGACACGGCGACACCATGGTGCCGCTGCCGCGCTACTCGACAGTCGCCGGTGTGCCCATCACCGAGCTGATGTCGCCCGAACGGATCAAGGCCATCTGCGACCGCACGGCCAGCGGCGGCGCTGAAATTACGAAGTTGGTTGGGACCAGCGCCTGGTACGCGCCTGGTGCCGCAGCCGCCGAGATGGTCGAGATCATTCTGAAGGACAGCAAGAAGATCGTGCCCTGCTCCATATTCCTGCAAGGCGAATACGGCGTGCACGACCTCTTCGTGGGCGTGCCGGTCAAGCTCGGTGCTCGCGGAGTCGAGCAGATCATCGAGGTCAAACTCACCCCCGAGGAAGACGCCACGTTCAAGAAGTCGGCCGCGGCCGTGAAGGAACTCACCGACGTCATTGGCGTATAAGGACGGCCGGGACGGCCTGGAAGGACAGGTAGGGCGGGCGGGGCAGGCAAGCGCGACGCGCTTCGCCCTGGCCGCCCTCCTCTTGCTTGCCGGCGCGTCTCTCGTGGCGCAGCAGGCGGGCACTGTCGATCCGACCGCCATCCCGGTCGAACAAGAGCCGCACCATCGTCTGGTGTTCACGAACGATTTCGTGCGCGTCATCGACGCCGTGCTCCCGCCGCTGTACGTCTCGGAGAAACACACGCACTCACTCGACAACGTCGCGGTCACTATCCAGGCGGGCAGCCCGAAAGGGCAGAGCCGCGTGGGCTTCGCCGGCTTCGCGCGGGGCGGATACTCGCACGTCATCACGAATCCGAACACGGGGCCCATGCGCTTCATCGACGTGGAACTGCGGGCTGCGGACCACGTGGAGTCGGAAGGCGAACTGGAGCAGCAGAGTCACGAAGTCGTGCTCAGCAATGCGCGCGTGCGCGTGTCGCGTGTGACGCTCGAGCCCGGCGCGACGATCGATGAGCACTCGCACGCGTCGGGCTATGTGACGGTGACCATTCGAGGCGGAGAAGGCGCCGGAGTCTGGCGCTGGCATCCATCCGCGGAACCGGCATCTGCTGTAAAGTCTGGCCGCACGACGCTCGAGATGGTCGAGATCGAGCCTAGATAAGGCGGGCAGGGCAGGTGGGTCGGGACGGTCGGAACGGCGCGCAGGCAGGCAGGGCGGGCAAGGCAGGCAGGGCCGGCAGGATACACCGGGCTCGTCGGGCTCAGTGGGTCATCGCATAGAGCAGGATGTCGATCCCGACGGCGTACGCCTCACGCGAGAACCGGAAGAAGTAGTCGGACTCCTCGCCTTCGCGTTCCCACGGATCGGGCAGGTCGGTGTTGTGCACCATGACGACCATGATGCGGCCGTGGTCGTCTGCGATTCCGCGCACGTCGGGAGGCGAGCCGTCTTCGTTCCAGCGCTCCAGGGTGCCGCCCCGCGATCGGCGCCAGGTCTGGATCGAGGCCATTTGCGGGATCTGCGACACCCGAAACATCGTGTTCCACATCGGATGGTTCGGCGGCGTGAGGTCCACGACTGGGAACAGGCCGCTCGGCAGCACACGCGCGATTTCCTCGTCGAATTGCGCCTTCGCGCGGCTGCCGTGATAATCCGACACCAGCAGGAAGCCGCCCTTCAGCAGATACTCCCGCAGACGCGTTGCTTCGGCATCGCTGAACCGCGCTGTGCCGGCGTCCTCCATTAGCGTGAACGAACACCGGAACAACCAGTCGTCGGTCAACCGGACGACCACCGCGTCGGGCACCTCTTCTTCGCCCTCCGTGATGCGCTTGACGGGCACCTTGGTCAGCTCGGACAGACGCACGCTGAAATTGAGGTCGGCTCCGGGATAGTCGGTGCTCCACCCCTGCTTCTCGCGCCGATCGCTGGTGAACATCGCGCGGCAGAAGTTGAAGCGGCCATCGTAGGTCGTGCTCGTCGGGAATTTCGGGGGCGTATTGCCGTAGAAGCCTGACCAGATTCGTTGTCGTTGGGCGTTGGCCACGGCGACCGTACCGGCGGCCACCGCGGCCACGACGGCCAGCGTCGCGATCCGTCGCCTGACTACGAACGCCGAGCGATATCCCTTGTCAGGCATCGACGTCTGCATGCGTGTGGCACCCGGGTCCCACTATAGCGGTTGGCGCTGGGAACGCCGGAGGCATCTTTTCGCGG
>JBEBGB010000789.1:0-2513 GCA_040081675.1 Vicinamibacterales bacterium | reverse complement strand
ATACCGGCACCATGAAGTGGTACTACCAGCATCTGCCGGGCGAAACGCAGGACATGGACGAAGTGTTCGAGCGCATTCTCGTCGACCTCGACGGTCGCAGGTCGATGTTCACGATGGGCAAGCTCGGTCTGCTCTGGCAGCTCGATCGCGTGACCGGCGCGTTCATCAGAGCCAGTGACATTGGCTACCAGAACATTCTCGACATCGACCCGCGCAACGGCAAGGTGACCTACCGCCCCGACAGAATCCCACGCCTCAACGTCCCGATGGATATGTGCCCGAGCACGTCCGGGTTCAAGAGCTGGAGGTCGATGGCCTACAGCCCGCAGACCAACGCGATGTACATCCCGCTGAACCTGAATTGCGAGAATGCCGTGTTCGGCGATCCCGGTGAAAAGGTGATCGGCCGGCCCGCCGGAAATCCTGTCCGGCGCAAGAACCTCGTGCACCCCGAGTCGAACGGTTACCTCGGTGAGTTCCGCGGGATGGACATTCGCAGTGGAAAGGCGACGTGGCAAGTGCGGATGGCGACGCCGATGAACACGGCCGCGCTCACGACCGCGGGTGGCCTGGTGTTTGGCGGTGACTGGGATCGCAACTTCTACGCGTACGACGCGCGAACCGGCAAGGTGCTCTGGAAGACGCGGCTGCCCACGAGCGCGCAGGGCTATCCCATCTCGTATGCCGCGAACGGCCGGCAGTACATCGCGGTGCCCGCAGGCACGGGCGGCGCGAGCTGGTCGACGCAGATCGCGCCCGAGCTGCGTCCCGACATCCGGCGTCCGGTGGGCGGCAACTCGCTGCTGGTGTTCGCGCTGCCCGAGTGACCTTGTGCGGATCATCGTTTTCGAACGTTGAAAGAGGTCAGCATGGCCAGCAAGAAGTTTTCTCTCGATTCCGCACTTGCGAGTGACGCGACCGGCAATCTGGAATTGTCTGGCACGACGAGCACCGACGTGGCGCTCGCGGTTGCCGGTAAGAAGCCGATGCCAACGCGGCCAGGCGGCGTCCTCGAACTTGGCTCGATTGGTCTGTCCGTCGCCTCTGGCACCGACCTTCAGTTCAAGGCGGGTGCCGCGAAGGCTGATGTGTCGTTCGCTGCAGGAGTTGCGGCGGGCCTCGGGATCTACGACGTGCCGAGTGAGGCGCTCGCGGCGCTCGCCCTGGGCGAAACCCCGGGGCTGACCATTGCGCTCGACGATTCGGAGCAGACACGCTTCGTGCTGCTGCGCGCCAGCTACTCAGCATCCGGAACCGTGAAAGGCACGCATCCCATTGGTGCGGTCGGCGCCTTCACCTTCGGCGCATCGGCGTCGGCCCAGGGTGTCACGGCCGTCCTTCAGGCATTCGATGGTGACAAACCCGCGGACGCTGTGCTGCGCGATGTGGTCACTGCGTGGAAGCTGCCTCGACATGTGCGCAGCGCGGACGACTTGCCTCCGCGCAGCTGGGTCGTGGCCGAAGCCAACGGGTCGGTGGGCGTGACGCTCGGCGCGAAGGTCGGCTACGACTTCAGCTTCGTGCGCGAGGTCAAGGCGGCTGGCCTGTCGGGCGACGTGGGCCTCAAGATCGACGCCGCGGCCAAGGCATCGGTTGGATTCGATGTCAGCGGTCGCTATCTCGTCATCGTCGGCCGCGAGTCGGACGCGCCGCGCGTGCGCGTGCGGCTGTTCAAGCTGTCGCGGCGAGGCGTCGACTTCGGACTCAATTTGAAGGTCGGCGTCCGGGGCATCGATTCGGTCTCGCCGGACAAAGTGGACGACTTCGTCAAGGCCGTGTTCGGCGTGCACGGCGCGCAGGTGATGACTGCACTTGGACGACTGGAGCAGTGGACCGACCCGACGAAGAGTGTGGGGGAACTGGTCGCCGGCCTGGCGAGTGACAAGGCGCTCGAACTGCTCAAAGCGTCGACCGGAATAGACCCCAATACCTCGCTCGAAGCGTTCAAAGCCGCCCGCACGAAGCTGACCAGCGCAATCGGGCTCTGGCAACAGTTGCCCGAGCGCGCATCGAGCGAACTGCTTCGTGTGCTCGGTGGTCTCGACCCGGCCGCACTGAAGGCATTTCGCCTGTCGCTGGACGCACTGACGAACGTCGACGAGTCCAAGTTGCGTGAAGGACTGCTCGCGCTGTTGTCCCAGCAAGACTTCGATGCCACGCCCACCGGCGCGCTGCTGCTCTCGCTTGCCGACGCGGGGCTCCTGAACCTGCTCGATCGGTTGCCCGAGGTGCGACGTGCGGCCAGTCTTGTCACCGACATTCTGGACGGCGATGTCATAAGACGTGTGCAGAGCCTCCTGGCCGAGAGTCTCGACCTGAACAAAGTGATGGAGGTGGCGTCAAAGGCCGACTTCGACAAACTTGATTCGTTTCTGGTCGGCCGGCTGGCGGCGTTTCTCGACCGTCGCGTCACTTTCACGGAACTCGATGAGATCCGCAAGACGATTGACGTCGTGTTGGCGAAGCGACGGGAGATCTACGACAAGGCGCGGAAGGCCCTCACCACCCGCTAC
>JBEBGB010000788.1:0-2514 GCA_040081675.1 Vicinamibacterales bacterium | reverse complement strand
GTCTGACGCGAGAATGTGTGCACGGCCACCGTCGCCACGCACGCCCAGTGTGAGAACCGACGGGTGCTCCAGCAACAGGAGCAGGTCGCCGACCTCTCCTGCACGCCGCTGCTCGACCAGGCGCCGTTGAAGGCCGAGAGCCTCGTCGTACGGCACCAGGCCCAATCGCCGAACTTCGAGGCTTCGCATCCTTGAATATTATCGGCCCGAGATTGCTGCGCCCCTCGACGGTTCGCCGTCGTCCCGTTGTGGGACGCGTTTACGCGTGAGATGGGTCCCAGTGCTCGAGCTGATGCTTGATCCGCGCCATGAAATGGTCGCCGACCGCACCGTCGACGACGCGGTGGTCGAAACCAAGCGCGAGGTATCCCATCAAGCGAATCCCGATCGCGTCATCGACGACAACAGCTCGCTTCTCGATGGTGCCGACACCGAGGATGCCAACCTGGGGCTGGTTGATGATCGGCAGACCGAACTGCGCGCCAATGCCGCCCGGATTTGTCACCGTGAAGGTGCCACCGGCCACGTCTTCCGGTTTCAGCTGCTTGGTTCGCGCGCGCTCTGCGAGATCCGAGATCGACCGGCTCAGGCCGAGCAGGTCTTTCTGGTCGGCGTGCTTGACCACGGGAACGATGAGTCCCCAGTCGAGAGACACGGCAATGCCGATATTCACCTGGCGGTGATAACTGACGTTGTTGTCGGCGTCGATCGACGCATTCACCACTGGCACTGCCTGAAGCGCGTCCGCGACGGCTTTCACGATGAAGGACAGATACGTGAGCCGGCCGCCCTTCGCTTCGTACTCGGCCTTCCGCGCCTTGCGGATCTGATCGATGCGCGTGTAATTCACCTCGAAGACCGTGTGCACGTGCGCCGAGGTCCGCTTGCTGAGCAGCATGTGCTCGGCGATCTTGCGCCGCATCACCGAGAGCGGCACGGTCTGGCCCGCAAGACCCTCGCCCGTGGCCGGCGTCTGTCCCGATGCCGGTGCGTGGCTCGCGCGGCGTCCTTGCACCTCGGACGTGCGCGCCGTCGTTTCGGCTGCGCGCTGAGGCGACGCGATGAACGACAGGATATCGGCCTTGTTGACGCGCCCGGCGATTCCCGTTCCACGCACCTGGGAGATGTCGACGCGGTGTTCCTGCGCGATCTTTCGCACGAGCGGTGATGAACGGTGACGAAGCGTTGAGCTGAGCGCAGACGAACTCGTGGTCGGCGTTGCGGGTTCGGGCGATGAAACCGCCACACCGACGGGCCGAACGCTTGCGACAGGCGCTTCCGTCACGGCGGGTGCAGCCACGACCGGAGCCGCCTGCGACGGCACCGAGGCAATCGCCACCGCTGCCTGGGGCGTCGCTGCCGGTTGAGACCCGACTGGCTCGATGATCGCCACAACGGAATTGACGGGTACGGTCTCGCCTTCGCGCGCACGGATCTCTGTGAGCACGCCTGACGCAGGGGACGGAATTTCGGCGTCTACCTTGTCGGTCGAGATTTCGAAGAGGGGTTCATCGCGGTCGATGGGGTCGCCAACCTGCTTGATCCAGCGAACGATCGTCCCTTCGGTGATCGACTCGCCCATCTGAGGCATCAACACATCGCTTGCCATAGGTGCCCCGTTCCGGAGTCTATCGAGGCGCGCCTCAGACCGTCGCGCATGCGCTGAGACGCCTCGCTAGACCACTCTGCTTGGTTTGCCCGGCTCCGCCGGGCGATCGTCTTGACCGGAGCCACTACCTGACTCATCTGCAACATTTTCTGCCGGTCAAGACTCCTGGTGGGTGAGTCGCCGCTCAGACGTGAATCGCCGCGCCGTGCGTGGCGTGTGCCGCCTCGCCAACAGCCTCGGCCATGGTTGGGTGCGCGTGGATGGTGCGAATGAGCTCTTCGACGGTCGACTCGAGGCGCAAGGCGAGGGTGGCTTCGGCGACAAGCTCGGTCGACCGCGGCCCAATCATGTGAACGCCGAGAATCTCGTCGTATTTCTTCTCCGCCACAATCTTGACGAAGCCTTCGGTTTCGCCGGCCATCTTCGCCCGGCCGAGCACACCGAAGGGGAACGTGCCCACACGCACGTCGTAGCCGCGCGAGACAGCTTCGCGCTCGGTCAAGCCGACGCTGCCGATTTCGGGATCGCAGTACGTGCAGCCCGGAACATGTCCGTAGTTCAGGGGCTGCACGTCGTGGCCGGCGATCCGTTCAGCGAGGAGGATGCCCTCAGCAGACGAGACATGCGCCAGTTGCGGATGCGGCGTCGAACCCATCGTGATGACGTCACCGATGGCCGAGATTCCAGGCACGTTGGTGCGATACATCGCGTCGACCCTAATGTAGCCTCGCTCGAGTTCGAGCCCGACTTTCTCGACATCGAGCCCGGCGGTGACAGGACCGCGCCCCGTTGCAACGAGCAGGTAGTCTGCCTTGATGTCCTTCGTGCTGCCGTCGGCGAGGGTCGCCTGAATCGCCACGCCGTCGCTGCTCGCCACCGCGCTGGTCACCTTTGCGCCGGTGAAG
>JBEBGB010000787.1:0-2516 GCA_040081675.1 Vicinamibacterales bacterium | reverse complement strand
TACCAGCGCGTCTGGAGGCCCAGACGGAACAGGCGGCCCTGCAAGATCGAGGCGGGACGGTCGAGCGTGCTGTTGGTGACCGCGTAGGCCTGCACGCGCTGGAGCACCACGCCCGAGTTGAAGGCGTTGTACGCATCGGCCTGGGCTTCGAGCGACAGCCTGCCGATCTGGAAGGTTCGCTTCAGACGGATGTCGGCCTGGTTCTGACGACCAAGCAGCTTCTTGCCCGGCTCCATCAGCTGGACGTTGATCGACGACTGCGTCAGCGTCGCGCCGGCGCCGTTGTTGTAACCGGCCTTGGCGGTGGCGGCCAGGAAGTCGGCGCGCGACATGTTCCAGGTCACGCGGAGCGACGGGTCCACCATGCTGGTGGCCGGAATCGACGCGTCGTACGCGCCGTTACGGGCGTCGCCGTTGTAGCTCTGGAAAGTGGCAGCGACCTGGAGCTTGTATGGAAGCATGTACGAGCCATTCAGCTTGAACTGCGTGTACATCGGGATGTCGTACTGGCTCTGGTCGCAGAACGAGAGGTTGTTCGGATCTTCGGTCTGGCAGGTCACGGCAATGGTGTGGCCTGCGCTGAAACCGCCGAAGACGTTCAGCCCCTTCAAACGGCTCTGGAAGCTGATGTCATAGCCGTTGTAATAGCGCTGGTTCTCGGAGTTCTGGTCGAGGGCGCTGAACGCCGAGGCCTTCGCGGTGGCCAGGCTGTAGACGTCCACCGTCTTCGACGCGTCGATCGGGTTCGCGATCGTGTACTTCGTGTAGTCCGACGCGTTCACGAGCGTGTTGTCCGACCAGATCAGGTTCTTGTAGTCGCGGCGCACGAACGAGAAGGTCACCGACGTGCCAGGCACCACTTCGCGCTGAGCGCTGACGTTCATCTCGTACTGCCCGGGACGCTTGATGTCCTTATCGAAGGTCTGCTGCGGCTTGGTGCCGAAGGTGGACGACAGCGTCGAGAAGTCGATCTCGCAGCCGGCCGTGCGGAAGACGCAGGCGACGCGCGAGCCGTCCGCCGCGTAGTTGATGCCGCCCTGGGCGATGTTGTCGGCGTTCAGGTCAGCCCACGTCAGAGTGGCCGAGGTGAAGAAGTTCGGATCGTAGGCGTCCGCGAAGCCGGACGAGTAGGCGCGCACGTACTTGCCGAAGCCCGCCTTCACCGCCGTCTTGCCGTTGCCCTGCACGTCCCAGGCGAAACCGAGACGCGGCGACACGGTATTCCAGTTCGGCACGTCGGGCACATCCGAGAAGGACCGCGCCGGTACGAAGCGGCCGCCGCCCGCCGAAAGCCCGTGGATGGAGCTGTTGAAGTGCTCGAAGCGCACACCCGGGTTGATCGTGAAGCGGCCAAGGGTCCACGAATCCTGCGCGTAGATGCCCTGGTCCGCGTTCATGTCGCTCTGGCTGGTCTGGGGCGTGTTGTAGATGATGACTTGCGACGGCACGCCGGCCCGATACAGCTGGAGCGAATCAGCCGCCATGCGACGCTGACGCCAGAAGTAGCCGTAGCCGTACTGTATGCCCACCTTGATGTTGTGCGAACCGGTGACGTAGGACGCGGCGCCCATGAATGTCTTGCGGATTGGCTCGCGGTAGTAGATGCCGCCGTCGTACTGGTCGAACGCGGTCAGCAGCGTCGTGTCGCGCTTTGGAATGTAGAGCGCGTTGGTCGGCGTCCGGCCGCCCTGTTCGAGCTGCGGTACCGAGTCGATGTCCAGCGGCGTCAGCGAATAGCTCTCGTTGTTGATCGCAAAGCCGCCTTCGAGAAGGAACTTGCTCGTGATGGTGCCGGTGTACTTGATCTCGCTCGTGTAGTACTGCTTGGGCGCGCGGATGTCGGTGGCTTCACCAGCAATCGCGTAGCCCGCCGGCGCCGAGTTCTCGTGGCCGCGGTACTTGCGAATGCGGTCCAGGTAGCCGGCCACCTTGTGCTTCTCGCCGATACGGGTCGTCAGACGCGTCATGCCACTGGTGATGCGGGCATCGTCAATGGTTTGCTGACCGGCCTGCGTGCCGTAGCGGAAGAAGCTGTTGGCGATGTACTGCTCGACGCCCCAGTCGCGGAACGAGCTGAAGAACCACAGCTTGTCCTTCCTGAGCGGGCCGCCCTGAGCGAGGTTGATGTCCCACACCTTGCTGAGCGCGTCGCCGGCGGCGAGGCCCTGCTTCTTGGCGTCGGCCGTGTTGTCTGTCTGGAAGCTCTTGTTGCCGGCCGAGAAGAAGCCGTTGCCCTTGAACTGGTTGCCGCCGTCCTTCGGAATCATGTTGGCGCGCACGCCGCCCGCCGAAGTCTCGGCGTTGATGGCGCTGGTCTGGTAGCTGATTTCCTCGAACATCGCGTCGTTGAAGTAGCTCTGCACCGAACCGTCGCCCTCGATGCCGTTCAGGATCATGCCGTCCACCATGAAGGTGGTGTCGCGGCCGTCAGACCCGTGCACGGTGAGATCGCGGTTCTGCATGCCCGACATGCCGCCCACGTCAGGCAGCGCAAGGCGCGCGCCGGTGAGCATGGC
>JBEBGB010000786.1:0-2527 GCA_040081675.1 Vicinamibacterales bacterium | reverse complement strand
CTAACGACTCGGGTTTCTGCTGCACGAGCAACATGGTCGCACCGTACAGCGAGGTGCAAGCCGAGCTGTGCGGACCGCAGAGCTGACCGAAGTGTCAGCAGCAAACTTTTGTTAGGGCAGCGACGAAGCGGACGCCCGGACGCGCGCCAAGCGCGTGAACGAGGCGGTCGCCCTTCGACCGCGAGGTGCAGGACCCGGCGGGCGCAGGGTCAGACCTCGGCGGCGCCCAGCCGAACGAGAAGGAAGAGCGACGAGCGACGTGCGGAAGCGAGCCGCTCCTCGGGGCCTGGACGGATAGCGAGGGCTCGAGGGCAGCCGGGGCGGAGTGAACGGGGAGCCCGGGGAAGCGGACGCGAGTGGAAGCCGGAGCCCGTCGCTCGCCGCCCGGAGTATAGGCGCCGCCGAGCGAAGAACCTGACGCCGGACGTCGGGACGGGGGGTGGGGTGGAAAACTCTCTTCCCTCGACAGCTCACGACGTCGAGACGCCCGTCGTCTCCCTAACGACTTGGGTTTCTGCTGCACGAGCAACATGCTCGCACCGCGTGGTGAGGTGCAAGCCGAACCGCGCGGGCCACGAAGGCTGACCGAAGTGTCAGCAGCAAACCTCTGTTAGAGAGCGCTGTCAGCTGTGACCGGTTCCGTGCTCTTGAAGAAGAAGTGGAGCATCAGCAGCGGCCCGACGGCGAATCCGGCGATCGTTGAAACGCCCAGGTGTGCTCGTGCGGCGGCCCACGAAATCTGGCCTGTCTCGGCGACGATCGCGGCGGGCGCAACCGACCAGTAGACGATCGTCCCGCAAACTCCGCCGATGAAGAGCGCGCCGACGGGGAACCGGAGCAGGTGCCTCCAAACGGGAAACAGGCCACCAAGTACCGTAGCCGCCGCAAAGACGCCGGCCGCCGTCCACACGAGGAAGGTACGACTAGTGGCGTTGAAGTCGGGCGCCAGCTTGAGCGCCTGAAAGAGGATCAGGACTGCTGCCATTCCGTACGCCATGCGCGCACCCTGCTTCAGAGAAGCTGCGCTGCTCTGGTACGCTGCCTCAGGAGGGAAGGGGCATCGCGCAACTGCCCAGAGCATCTGGGCCGATGTGATCGCAAGCGCGGCGGCAAGTAGAGCCGGCCGCTCTCCCTCATTGTCACCCACCATGATTGGCATGATGACGAGGAATCCGCCAACGAAGAGGATGACTGCTACGCCAATGGCACCGTCAACGCTCAACTTCCGTCTCCGAGCCATAGCAGCGGTTATCGCGACGACGATGGAGCCGGTCCACAACACGCTCTCATGGGGTGCCCGGACCACGAGGACGGATACCGCTAGGAAGGCGAGCGCCAAGAGTAGTGCGATCCCGGTCTGAAGCGGGCGAGCCCGGATCGCTTCGCTCGGTGACTCGTGCCGCACTCTGTACCTCGCTGTCGAATCCGTTGTCAACCGCGTGGCCGGGGCGCTCTCTAACGACTTGGGTTTGAGCTGCGCGAGCCAAGATGGTGACCGAGAGGCGTGAGCTGCAAGGCGAACGCTTCTCGCGGATAAGCTGACCGAGGCGTCAGCTCCAAACCCGTGTTAGCTGGCCCCGCCGAGACGACCGAGTTCCGCTTGGTGCTCTGCGTCGAGGGCGTCAATACCCCTCTTCGCCAGAGCCAGCAAGGCAACAAAGTCGTCATTCCCCACGGGCTTGGCTGAAAACGTCGACGCGGCAAACAGCGAGCTGTACCGATTGAGGATTACCAACGCACGGTTCGCCAGCAGCTCGAGGTCGTCCCAGGAGAGCCCGGAGACCCCGAAGGGGTTACGCCCTTGGAGAACAAGTTTGCCGCTGCGGTGCGCGATAAGGTTGTCGCGGACGAGAAGGAGCTTCGAAACAGTCGGCTCAGAGCGGGAGACAGACGCTAGGTCACTACGGAGGACGCCAGCGTCGGGCGTGCGGGGTGATTCTGCCAAGGACTCGACAAACGGGTTGTCCTTCAATCGCTCACGGAAATGTTCGACCGAGAACAGGTGGAGATTGTCCCGGATCGTCTCTAACCAAGTGCCCAAGCTGAGACTGTGTTGATGGGAATCGTAGGCGCGAGCGAGCTTCAGGGTTCCGGCCTCACCGTGTGCCAGACGCGTCAGCGACCAGAACGTTTGACTCTGGAGGAACTCGCGGCTGTACTGTTCCTCCGCCACCCAAAGATCGCGCAGGAGCGTGAGGTGGGTCCGGGCGTAGACGACGTCCGATGACAGGCCGTCGATGAGTTGCGCGAACTCAACGCTGTCCTTCACGGGAAGCGGCACCGTCACCTCGTTGAGGGCCAGCTAACGTTTCGGTTTTGTGCTCCAGGAGCAACATGTTCGCACCGCACCGCTAGGTGCAAGCCGAGCCATGCGGGCCCAGAGAGCTGACCGAAGTGGCAGCACCAAATCCTTGTTAGCACGGCCCAGGGTACAGTCACCCCTGATTGGTCACACTTTAGTCACCCCTGATGGGTGACAGTCTCCCCAGTAACCTGCGGCTCCATTCTGCGATGCCTGGAGCCGCTG
>JBEBGB010000785.1:0-2532 GCA_040081675.1 Vicinamibacterales bacterium | reverse complement strand
GACGACGGCGCCTGGCGCATCTCCGCTACGAATTCTTCTCGTCGAAGACGCCGCGGATAATCGCGAGGTGATTGCGATGTTCCTCGAGGGTGGGCGATACGAGGTCGACCTTGCGGAGAACGGAGCGGTTGGTGTCGAGCGCTTCCTCGAAGGCCACTACGACCTGGTGTTGATGGACATTCACATGCCGGTCATGGACGGATACCGGGCCGCAGTCGCCATCCGGCAATGGGAGCGCGAGCGGGAACAGTCCTCGACACCGATCATCGCGCTCACAGCCGACGCGTTTCCGGAAGACGTGGAGTTGGCGCTCGGAGCAGGTTGTACCGCGCACATGGCGAAACCGGTGCGCAAGGCCGCGCTTCTGGAGGCAATCTCCGCACACACAGCACCCGAATCGAATCAAGCCGCGTGACGGACGACTAGTCGCGATCGTCGGCCAAGCCCTGTTCGAGCGCCGACATTCCCGCCGCCACGTCCACCTTCGCCCCTTGGCTCGACATGCTCCGGCCGAGCGCGTAGAGCGTCTTGAACAGATTGTGCGAGCGGCACTGCTCGCCCATCTGTCCGACACGAACGATGTTCAGTCCGAAGGCACCGCTAATCTCTACGCCGAACGTCTTGGTCATGTGCTCGCGTAGCCGTGCGCTGTCCACGCCCAGCGGCAATGTGATCGCAAGCACGCTGTGCAGCCGTACGTCTTTCGCTGCAAAGAGCGAAAGACCCATCGCTTCGAGACCCGCCTGCATGGCCAGCGAGCTCGTCTCGTGACGTCTGAACCGACGCTCGAGGGTCTCCTCCGCCACGAGCCTGAGGGCTTCATGCAGGGCCAACACGCCTGGCACCGGCGCGGTGTAGTGATAGTGATGCTCGCCCCAGAACTGCTGCGCGCGCAGGGCGTCATAACACCAATGCGGCCGCGGGCTCGGGTGCCTCTCAACGGCATCCCACGCATCATCTGAAAACGCGCAGAGCGACACGCCGGGAATAGACGACAGCGCCTTCTGTCCACCGGTGAGGCAGACGTCGATGCCCCACTCGTCCATCGGTACCGGCATGGCGGCCAGCGTGACGACGGCATCCACAATCGTCAGTGCGCCGTGGTCTTTGGCGAGGCGACAGATGTCTGCAAGGTCCACGAGCCTCACGCCGCACGAAGTTTCGCCGTGCGCCATCGTCACCACATCGAAACGAGCCTTTGACAGCGCGGCGCGCACCTGCTCGGCCGAGACTGGGAGTCCGACCTCGCTCTCGAGATACGTGACGTCCGCGCCAACACCCTCGGCCATCTCGCCCAGGCGTCCACTGAAGGTTCCGCTCTTGAGGCACAGCACCCGTCGACCCGGCCAGCAGGTGTTCGAGACAGCCATCTCCATGGCGGCCGACCCAGGTCCAGCCAGACCGATGATCCTCCCGCGCGTCTGGAACGCGTACGCCGCCATTGCCTTCACGTTCTGAATCACGCGGTCCATCGTCGGACCGAGGTGATTGATGATGAAACCGTTGGCCTGCGCCACCGCCTGCGGAATAGGCACGGGGCCGGCGCCCATCAACAACAACGGCTCGGCTGGCAGAATGGCCGTGACCGGCGTGTTCGGCGGCGGTTCGATCGGCAACGGCAACGGCACTGCCGCGAGAGAGGGCTTGGGCATCACGATAGTTTGCCAGACTCGGCCGAAGGTTTCACGGCTACTCCAACCGGCGACTCATCGAGGTGTCATTGCCGGATTCCCAGCAGCCAGCGTGGCGGTTCACGCGATGCGCGGCGATTTTGTCGAAGTATCGAGCGCAAAGCCGGCGGCATTGGCGGCGCGTGTCCTGGTATTGCGAATGCATTGGCGGATGCAGGAGGACGATGGATCAGAAGCGTCGCGGGTCGACTCGAACACACCCTTCGCACTCCGTTCAAGCACCTGGAGGTGTCTGTGAAGCTCCTCATTGTCTATGGGACGACCGAAGGTCAGACGCGGAAGATTGTGCAGTTCATGCGCGACCGGCTCGAGACGTCGGGCCACGGCGTGACGCTGGTTGAAGCCATCGAGCCTCCTGCCGATCTGGATCCACGCCGGTTCGACGCGGTGATCGTCTCGGGATCGGTTCACACCGGGAAATATCAGACCGCGGTCGAGGAGTTCGCGCGCGCACATGCCGCGTCGCTGGCGAGTATGCGGTCGGCGTTCGTGTCGGTGTCGCTTGCTGCCGCGGGTCACGATGACGACGACGTGCAGGGGCTCGAGAAGGTTGTTGCCGACTTCGCGCATCGAAACGGGTGGACGCCGTCGGTGCTGCATCACGTGGCCGGCGCGTTTCGCTACACGGAGTACGATTTCTTCAAGCGATGGGCACTGAAGTACATCGCGTGGCGCAAGGGCGCACCGACCGACACGAGTCACGATTACGAACTGACCGATTGGGAGGACCTTGGGCGATTTGTCGACGGGTTCGTTCGCCCGCGGGCGCCTGACGAGGTTCGTCAGGAGAGTTGGGATTCACGCCGAGAGCGATGAGCGGAACGCGAATCTCGATGCCCGG
>JBEBGB010000784.1:0-2532 GCA_040081675.1 Vicinamibacterales bacterium | reverse complement strand
CGCAAGAACTCGGCCCATGTGGCCGGCGCGCTGCGCGGATCGAGTTGGTCGGCAGCGATGGCCAGACGCGATTCGGCTTCTTCGAGCCGCGCCGCTGCAGCCAGGGCCTCGCCAGCCACCAGCGTCACCTGCAACGCATCGAACGCTGGCGGCCCAGCCTGTATGGTCTCGTCGGCGAGAGCCACCGCCTCGTTCAGTGCGCCGCGACGCAACGCCAGCCGTGCAAAGAGCACGCGTACCGACCAGTCGTACCACCCGTTGGTCTGCCGGCCGTACGCGCCGTAGGAATCGCGTGCTCGCTCGAGGTAATCGCGCGAAGCCTCGTAGTTGCCTTGGATCAGATGAATCTGGGCGAGCGTGTCCTGCACCGCTCCGGCGGTCTCGTGGAACTGTATCGGGTTGGGAATGCCCAGTGCGCGGTGCAACACCTGTTCGGCGCGACCGAGGTCGCCGAGACGAACCAGGATCTGGCCCATGCTCGCGAGCGCCACCGCCAGGCCGTGACCGGAACCGTGCCCTTCATGCAGGGCCACGCTTCTTTCTACCAGCGTCAGGGCCTGCTCGTATCGGTGTTCGAACGTCAACACCGCCGCCTGGTTGCCCACAACCGTCGCGACCACATCGTCAGCGTTGACGCTCGCGGCGAGTCGCTCCGCTGTACGCAGACCCGCCAGTGCCTCGACGTATCGTCCGATTTGAGCGAGTGCGATGCTGGAGAGCGAGTGGACGAGGGCGAGATGCCGTCGGTCACCCGTTGCGTGAAGGGCCGACGATGCCTTTGCGAGATGCTCGCGAACAATCGCCGTGTCGCCGACTTGTCGATAGCAGAGCGCGAGCTCGTAGTGGGCGAGTCCGATCGCGCGTGAATCGTGGGCTGACTCCGCGTGCTTCAGCGCGCGACCTTGAAGAGCAATGGCTCTCGACTGGTCACCGCGCGCGGCAGCGACGCGCCCGTGCAGTCGCCACAGCGCCGAAAGTCTCGCTGCCGACACGGTGTCGCGGAAGGTGTCCGGTGCGCGGCCGAGCACCGTGGCCGCCTGGTCGACGTCGTCCTGCAGCAGCCATGCTTCGGCGAGTGCGGCGCGCACAGCCAGTTCTTCGTCGCGCGAGAGCACGGCCGAACGCAGCAACGGCGAGAGCGCCTGGACGGCCTCTGGCCCCCGCCCGCGTTCGAGTGCGGTGCCCGCGCGCGCGAGCAGTGCGTGCAGGGAGGCTGAAGACACCGAGGGCAGTATACCTCCAGCTCGTCAAGCCGCCGTGACGCTGGCGGACGCTTACAACGTGCGCCAGCCGCGTCCGCCGCGTTCGATCAGACTCGCCGCTTCTGCCGGTCCCCAGTCACCAGATGCGTACGTGCACACGGGCTGCGCGCCTGGCTCTATCCAACGATTGAGGATGGGTGCTATCCACTGCCACGAAGCCTCGACGCTGTCGCGGCGCATGAACAATGTCGCGTCGCCGGCAATCACATCGAGCAGCAGTCGCTCGTACGCTTCGGGAGACGAGGCCTTGAAGTGATCGTAGTAGTCGAAGTCCATCTCCACGGGTTGCACGGACACCTGCGGACCTGGCACCTTCGATGAGATCAGGAATGAGAAGCCTTCGTCCGGCTGCAAGCGAATGGTCAACACGTTCGGTTGGAGTTGACGATTCGTGTTGAACAGGATTGGCGGAACGTCCTTCAGTTGGATGGCAATCTCGCTTGCGCGTGCGGGCAGGCGCTTGCCCGTTCGCAGGAAGAACGGGACGCCGGCCCAGCGCCAGTTGTCGACGAAGAGCTGCAGGGCGACGAACGTCTCGGTCTGCGAGGAGCGGTTCACGCCGGGCTCCTCACGGTACGGCAGGCACGCGGCGCCTCCGCAGGTTCCCGCACCGTACTGCCCGCGGACGACGCACGAGTCGACGCTCTCGGCGGTCATCGGTCGCAGCGATTGCAGGAGCTCGAGCTTCTCGTCGCGCACGACATCGGCGTTCAACAGGTGCGGGGGCTCCATGCCTACGAGCGACAACAGCTGCAGCAGGTGGTTCTGCACCATGTCACGCAGTGCGCCGGCCTGCTCGTAATAGCCAGCCCTGGTGCCGACGCCCTCTTGCTCGGCGACCGTGATCTGCACGTGGTCCACGTACTTCTGGTTGAACAGCGGCTCGAAGATGCTGTTCGCGAAGCGGAGCACCAGAATGTTCTGTACCGTTTCCTTGCCCAGGTAATGATCGATCCGAAACGTCTGCCGCTCGTCGAAGACCTCGGCCAGCGCATCGTTGATCTGCATGGCGCTGGTCAGGTCGTGACCAATCGGCTTCTCGATCACGAGCCGTGCGTACGGGCCCCGGTCCGCGGGGCCGACGAAGCGTGCCCGCGCGATCTGCTCGACCGTCGGAACAAACAGCGGGGGTGGGACTGCCAGGTAGTACACCCGGTTGCCTGCGAGGCCACGTCCGTGCTCGATGAGATCCAGCTTGGATCCGAGCACCGCCATCCCGGGCGACTCGTCGAGCGACATGTTCACGAAGGCCAGCGTGCTGGCGAACGCG
>JBEBGB010000783.1:0-2538 GCA_040081675.1 Vicinamibacterales bacterium | reverse complement strand
CCGCGCGACGGTGATAGCGCGCGATGAGCGCGATCATCACGATGTCAGCCGGATCGAAACCGCGCAGGTCGCCGTTGCGAATCAGGTAATACGAGTGCTTGTGGTGTCGCTCGTAGCTGATATGCACCCCGATGTCGTGCAGCAGTGCTGCATATTCGAGCCACGCGCGTTCACGGTCGGTGAGCGCGTGGATGCCACGGGTGGCGTCGAAGAGCGACAGCGCGAGCGACGCGATCCGCTGCGCGTGTTCCGGAATGTAGTTGCAGCGCTCGGCCAGCTCGATCACGCTGCGTCGCCGCACATCGGGATAACGCTCGGCGTGCGCGATCTCCTTGCGGTGGCGAGCGACGAAATCGAGGACGATCCCCTCGCGGAGCGACATGTCGCAGAGCGTGACTTCATCGGCGCCGAGTCGTCGCAAGATGACGTCGATGAGAATCGACGCTGCCACCGCGATGTCGGCCCGGCGTGGCTCGAGACCGGGCACGAGGAGCCGCTTCTGCAGGCCGATGCTGCACAACGTCTTGCGCACGCGGTGCACCTGCTTCGCCGAGAGGCGCCGGTTGCGGATGCCCGCCGGCACCACACCGTCCTCCTCCGTGGCGGCAATCGTGCCCACGCTGAGAATCGACCCCGAGGTGCCGACGACACGGTCGAAGCCTGCTTCGGCGATCTCTTTCAAGTACGCCTTCAGCTCGGACTCGATGTGACGGATCATCTTGCGTTCGTCGCGCTCCGACAACGGGTCCGACTTGACGAAGCGCTCTGTCAGGCGGATCACGCCCAGCTTGAAGCTGCGTCCCACGGAGAGCGCACGTCCCGTGCCGCGTGTGATCTCCACGCTGCCCCCGCCGATGTCGACGGTCACCCCAACGTCTTGGGACAGTCCTACACCGTACGAGGCAGCCAGGTGAATCAGACGCGCTTCCTCGGTCCCTGAGATGACGCGCACCCGAATGCCGGTCTGTTCGAAGATGGCCTTCAGAAACTCGCCGCCGTTCTCGGCCTCCCGGACGGCGCTGGTGGCCACGGCTTTGATTCGATCGACCTGATGGGACTCCGCAAGGCGGCGGAACTTCGACAACACCTGCAGGGCGGCCTGCATTGTGCCCGGGGCAAGTGCCTTCCCATCGAGACCGCCGGCGCCAAGACGGACCATGTCTTTCTCGCGGTCGATGATCTCGAACGACAGATCGGGACGCACGCGAACGACGATCATGTGCAGCGAGTTGGTGCCGATGTCGATGGCGGCAAGGCGCATGGTGCCTACACTACGCCTGCAGTCAGCTGGGAGTCACGCTCAATCAGCGAGGGTCCGCATCGCCGTACCGCCGCTTGCGCGAGTCTTCGGCCATCGGCCTCGACCCATCACGTTTACAAGTGCGCGCGTGGTTGAAAGAATAAGCGTCATGGTGCAGCTCTACTTGATTCGGCATGCGGTAGCCGAGGAGCGCGGCGAGAAGTGGCCCGACGATACGAAGCGGCCCCTGACTGAGGATGGAGTGCGCCGAATGCGCAGGGCCGCGAAGGGGCTGGCACGGCTGGGAGCCCGGTTCGACGTCGTGCTCACGAGTCCTCTCCTCCGAGCGCAGCAGACCGCAGAGATCGTGGCCGCCGCATTCGAGACCGTGCCGCCCGTTGTCACCGCTACGTCGTTGGCGCCGGACGGAAGCTTCACGGGTCTACTCGCCGATCTGCAGAAGCACGCACGTCACACGCGTGTCGCGCTGGTTGGGCACGAACCGAGCCTGGGCGAGTTCGCGTCGCGTCTCACGAAGGCCCGACGTCGATTCGAGTTCAAGAAAGGCGGCGCCTGCCGAATCGATATCGAGTCGATTCCGCCGGCGGGCCCCGGTGCCCTCCGATGGCTCGTGACACCAGCCATCCTCCGCGGCGTCGAACGCTGACGCGAGCGGAGATCATCCGCGCGGAAGCTCATCCTGTGAACTGATTCCCGGCGCTAGACTGGATCTGACGTCCATGCCCGCCGTGAACCGGAACAGCCGTTCGCGCTCCAGCCGCAGAAGTTTGCCAATCCAGATGCGCCGCGTGTTGACACTGATGAGTCGCACCGCGTTGACCTTCGATTCGGGTGACGTGCATCGGCTACGAGTCGCCATCCGAAGGTGCCGGTCTTTCGCGTTGATTCTCGAGGAAGTGGATCCCCATCCGGCTTGGCCGCGCCTGCGTCTGCTGTGTCGGAAGCTGTTCCGCGTGCTCGGTGCCTTGCGTGACACGCAGGTCGCGGAGCACTGGATCGATAAGTTGACGCAGCCAGAGGACGTGGTGCGCGCAGCGGTGCACGGCGTGCTCGAGCGGCGCGCGGCCTCGTCCCGCGACCGCGTGCGTCGGGCGCTCGAAGACTTTGACCGCCGGGAGTGGAAGGCTCTCGCGCACATTCTCGAACAGCGCGTACGCAACGTCCTGCCGAACAGCGCAGCTGCACAGTGTCTGGTGCTGGAGCGATATGAGGCTGTGAGTCGATTACACGAGTCAGCCGTGCTCACCGCAACGCCGACGGCCTGGCACGAACTGCGC
>JBEBGB010000782.1:0-2538 GCA_040081675.1 Vicinamibacterales bacterium | reverse complement strand
GTTGCTCGACCGCCCGCAGCGGGATCCGCGAGCGCGCGATGCACCGTCAGCGTGGTGTGTCCCCCGCCGAATCCGAATGCTCGAGCGGCGCGATTCCAACGCCCGAGCCGGTCGTAGTAGGAGGCGACGCCCCCGCTGCTCATGTGTCCCCAAGTCTATAATCGGTCACGAATGCCGCGGTCGACACCGGACACAGATGCGAACCAGGCCTCGCTCGAGGCAGCCTGGACGATTGTGCTCGCCGCGTCCCGCGCAGCCGAGGACGCCGCCGTAGCCGACACGCCACGTGCCTTCGGGGTTGCGACGGACGGGACTCTGGTCCACATGTCCGACGATGACCCGCTTGCGGTGATGGCGTGGCGTCCAGGCTCGGGATGGGATCTGCGGCTGTCTGCGACCGATCCGCGACGTGCGCTCATCGACCTCTACTTGCCGATCGCCAGCGCGTCATCCAAACGACCTTTGACCGTCGGCCACCTCGGGCAGAGTCTCGACGGCTTCATCGCGACACATTCGGGCGAATCCCAGTTCGTTACGGGAGAAGAGAACATCCTGCACCTGCACCGGATGCGCGCGCTGTGCGATGCGGTGGTCGTCGGGGCAGGCACCGTGGCAGCCGACGATCCACAACTCACGACCCGCAGAGTGCCGGGCAGAAGCCCACTGCGTGTCGTGCTCGATCCGGCACGCAGACTCGGCAACCACTACAAGGTCTTCACTGACGACTCTGCCGACACGCTCTACATCTGCACCACGGGCCTTGTCGGTCCCGGTGAGACACACTTCGGCCAGGCCACGATCTCAGCGGTGAGCGACTCGCCAGGCGGCATGGATGCTGCCGCTGTGCTTCAGTTGCTGTGGCAGCGCGGCTGCCATCGGGTGTTTGTCGAAGGGGGCGGCGTCACGGTGTCGATGTTTCTCGAAGCTGATCTCGTCGATCGGCTGCAGGTAGCCATCGCTCCACTCATCATTGGCAACGGTCGACCCGCCATCCGCCTTTCGCCGCGGAGTGCGCTCAGCGAATGTCGCCGTCCCCGCTACCGGGTCTTTCGCATGGGCGGCGACGTGTTCTTCGACTGCGATCTGCGCGACGTTGGCGAAGGCCCTGAGGAAGGCGCAGAAGAACAGCCGCTGGTCGGCCGGATCATTTGAGTGACAGCACAGTTGGAGAATTGGAGAGTTGGAGAGTTGGAGAATTAATGAGTTAACGGCGCGGGCGTGTCTATTCACCAATTCTCCAATTCACCAATTCTCCAATTTCGTGAGAGCGCCCCCAACGTCGTCGTGGCCAACGATCAGGTGAGATGTTCCGGCGGAAAGGTGTGCGAGGCGCCGCGCTGTCCACGACTGAATCCGCGACGACAGGTCCGGCGCGAGTTCCATGGCCGCGTGAGCCCAACCCGCGATCAACTGTCGCTGCAGTTCATTGTGTGCGGGCCCAAGGACCCAGTCGCTCGGAGCACGACAGACCCGGTAGCCTGCGTCTCGAAGAAGCGCTTCTGCGCGAATGCCTGCACTTGGTCCAAGCGCGGGTCCAAAGCCTTTGTCCGTCACCTGATGGCGATTCACCAGGTCGTGCACCAGGTCATCGTCTCGTTCTGGCGGCGTACAGACGATGCGACCGTCGTAGTTCAGGGCCATCAACACCTGGGCGCCTGCGTCGGCGGCGAGGCCCACAAGACGGGCGAGCCACGACTCCGAGACAAGGTCGAGCAGTGCGGACGCCGTGACGAGCGCGCAGCCGTCGAGTGCCGTGCCGTCCAGCGTCTGCAGGTCAGCAACGCGCGTCTCGATGTTGATTGAAGTGGCGCGTGATTGCCGTCCACCCAGCGCGTGACGTGCCGCGTCAAGCAGCGCGGCATCATTGTCGACGAGCCGCCAGTCACACGTGGGCAGCTGCGGTGAGAGATACCGGATATTCGACCCGGTTCCGCTGCCCAGATCAACGCCTCTGAGCGGCGTGCGTCCGACCAGGGACGCAAGCACTGTGGCGGTGACCTCGATTGAACGCGCCGCTACGTCCGCAGGCTCGCGAAGCGCCAGCCATTCGGCGCTGAAACCGCTCACCGCGGGGCGAGGCGCTCCAGCGCCTTCTCCATCAACTCGACTGCCGATTGCCACGTCGAGAGCGACGCACGCCTCGACACCGCACCCCGGCGCAGTCGTGCCAACTGCTCGCGATCGGTCATGAGCGACGCGAGCACCTCCGCAAGGGCGCCAGCATCTCCAGACGGCACCAGGACGCCAGCCGCGTCTCCCACGAGTTCCGCGATCGCCCCGGTTGGTGTGCTGACGACTGGAATGGCACGCGAGAGCGCTTCGGCCACCACCATGCCGTAGCCCTCATAGTGCGTCGGCAGGACGAACAGGTCGGCCAGGTCGTAGGCCGCATCGAGCGCAGTGCCGGCAAGTTCACCGGCGAGCACAACGCGGTCACGCAACGGCGGCATGCTGCACCGCGCCATGAGCTTGGCGACGTACTCCGTGTCTCGCTCGACGCTCCCCACACAGGTCAGGCGCCAATCCAGGTGGGCCAGC
>JBEBGB010000781.1:0-2547 GCA_040081675.1 Vicinamibacterales bacterium | reverse complement strand
GCTGCTCAGCGAGCTGGGTTTGAAGCCAGGGCAGGTTCGCGAGCTGCAGAACGTCCCGATGGCGCGACTGCTCGCGGCCGACGCCGCCGTCCAGAAGAAGTTCACGCTGCACGAGCCCGGCATGACGACAAACACGCCAATGGTCGACGGCAGAGCGATTCCTGGGCATCCGTGGGATCCGAAGGGTCCCGCGTTGTCGGCGAACATCCCATTGCTCATCGGCTATGCCCGCACCGAGGAGACCCTGTACGACCGGCCGACTCCCGAGAAGCTGGCCCTCGACGAAGCTGGACTCCAGAAGCGGGTCTCGAATCGGGTTGGCGGCGATCCCGGGCGTGTCATCAGCGCGTTCCGAACCGCGCATCCGGAAGCGACGCCCTGGGATCTCTGGATTCTGATTGCCACGGACCATCCGCGAGGCACGTACTCGCGCGAGCTCGCGAAGCGGAAGGCCGAACAACGTGGGGCACCGGCGTTTGCCTATCGCTACGATTGGGAGACACCAGAAGGCGGTGGACACATGCGGTCGCCGCACACGATCGAGATTCAGTTCGTGTTCAACAACATCAAGATCGCCGGTCCGCTCATCTCGAAGATGCCGGAGGCGTACGCGCTGGCAGAGAAGACCAGCGCGGCGTGGGCGGCGTTCGCGCGCACTGGCGATCCCAACACACCGAAGCTGCCGAAGTGGCCGGCGTATTCGGCTGCGTCACGCGACACGATGCTCTTCAACAACGAGTGCCGGGTTGTGGCGGATCCCGATCGCGGCCCCCGAACGGCCATGGAGCAGGTGTTGAAGGTCGCTACGACGTGAACCGCTGCGCGTCGATCGCGTACTTCTTCACCTTGTAGTTCAGCACGCGCTCGGTGCTGTCCAGGAGTCGAGCGGCCTTCGCGCGGTTGCCGCGCGTGGTCTTCAGCGCGTCCTGAATCAGGTCCTTCTCGAATCCAGCCACGGCGTCCGCAAGGGACACACGTGTCACCGTGCCTGATGCCTCTGCCGTCTGCAGTGATGGCGGCAGATGGTGACCGTGAATGACCTGTCCGTCGCAGACCAGAACCGCGCGCTCGAGCACGTTCTGCAGTTCTCGGACGTTCCCAGGCCAGTGATAGCTCATGAGCATGTCAATGGCGGGCGTCGAGATGCGCTTGATGTTCTTGTGATGTTCGACCGAGAGCTTCTCGAGAAAATGATCGACCAGTAGCAGCAGATCCGCCTTCCGCTCGCGCAAGGGCGGCACGAAGATCGAGAAGACGTTCAGGCGGTAGTACAAATCCTCGCGGAACGTGCCTGCGGCAATTCCCTGTTCCATGTCCTTGTTCGTCGCGGTCAGCAGCCGAACGTTGACCTTCACCGTTTCCGTACTTCCGAGCCGCTCGAACTCGCGCTCCTGCAGCACGCGCAGCAGCTTCACCTGAGTGGACAGGGCGATGTCGCCGATTTCGTCGAGGAACAGCGTGCCGCCCTCGGCCATCTCGAAGCGACCCTTCTTGCGTTGGTCGGCGCCGGTGAATGCACCCTTCTCGTAGCCGAAGAGTTCCGACTCGATCAGACTGTCTGGCAGCGCTGCGCAGCTCACCTTGATGAAGGGCTTGTGCGCGCGCGGCGAGTTGTAGTGAATGGCGTGCGCGATCAGTTCCTTGCCGGTTCCCGACTCACCACGTATGAGCACGGTGGTGTTGGTTGCGGCAACCTGCGCCATCTGCTCGTACATCTGGCGCACAGGACCGCTGGTCCCGATGATGCTCGAGAAATCGTAACGTTCCTTCAGCTCCTGCCGCAGATGCGTGTTCTCGTCGACCAGCCGCCGCTTGTCTTCCTCGACCAGCCGCTGGATTTTCACCGCCGCCGCGATGCTCGACGCCACGATGCCCAGGAACTTGACGTAGCGGTCGTAGTCGCGGTCCGCGTTGAACTTCAGGTCCACGCCGATCGCGCCAATGGCGCGCCGGTTCAACAAAATCGGCACGCAGATGAAACTGAGCTCCTCTTTCGGAAGCTCTGGACGCTTCGCCGCACGGTTCAGGAACGCAGGTTCCTGGCTGACGCGTGGCACCACGATCGGCCGGCTGCTCTCGACTACCTTGCCGACGATGCCCTCGCCCAGACGGTATCGAACCGCGTGCGAGGGAGCGTCGAGGCCATCCGAAGCCTCGACATGCAGTTCGCGGTTCTCTCGCTGAAAAACGATCAGGCTTCGGACGGTGCCGTGGTGCTTGGCCAGAATCTCGAGCGCGCGATGCATCGCGGACCGAAGGTTCAGCGTGCCTGAAAGCGCGTGGCTGATTTCGAGCAGCGTTGACAGCCGACGGGATTCTCGAGCCTGGACGGCGGCCGGGTCTTCAGCCCCGCTGGATTTAGCCATTCGTGGAGACAGTGGCGCTATTCACATCCTCGTCGGTAATGGTCACCGGACGGAGGAACGGCATCATGCCGCGCAGCTGGGCGCCGACCTTCTCGATCTGGTGCGAGCGCTCGGACTTGCGAGTGGCCTCGAAGTTCTTGCGACCCGTGGCGTTCTCTTCCACCCAGGCTGCCGCCCACTC
>JBEBGB010000780.1:0-2547 GCA_040081675.1 Vicinamibacterales bacterium | reverse complement strand
GACACGTCTGCGCGACGCGGCCGACGCCGCCGACCTGATCGTCATCGACGGGGAAATGACCTTTCAGGACATCGCCGATGCAGAGACGCGCGGACGCGCCGCCACTGACGCCGTCCGACGTCACAGACGTACGTAGGACGGGTCCGACAGGACCCGTCGCAAGTAGGGGTACGTAGGGCGGGTCCGCAGGACCCGCCGTGGGCTGATGCCCGCACACAGATCGAATATTGCCCGAGCCTCACCGAGGAGCCCGACCCGCGACGTCTATCGGCAATTGTCCTCGTCGTCCCACTTGTGATCATCCTGATCGTCGTCCCGGCGGGTATCCCGGTGATGCGAGTCGCTACAAGGCGCGACGCGAAGTTGCCGAAGCGGTTCACTGAAACGCAGCGTGATGATCTCGGTGCCGTCGGGAGTGCCCGGCACGCGCCCGTTGCCCCCCGGGTAGTTGTTGTCCAACCCGACCAGCAGCGTGCGTTCGTCCACCGGGGTGAGCGACTCGACAGACTGGAGGGGGAAGTTGAAACGGTTGGCCGGAACCTCGAGGAGCGGTCCACCGATGTCCTTCGGGTCCGGGATGTCCAGCAGGTCGACCAGGAGACGCTTCCTGAGCACTCCCGTGACTCCATCGACCTCGCTCAGATCGAGCAAATACAGCTTCTTCTGGCGGGGCGGATTGGCGCTGCTGGGTGGGCCCTGGAAATCGTCGCGTTCGATGATGATGTAGCGATCGCCGGCCACGTGCGTCAGGTCACCTGTGACGAAGATGTTGGACGAGTTGTTCACCGCACCGGTGATGTAGTCAGAGCTGTCCTTGGCGTACTTGAAGGTCCTGCCGGTGTACTGCCGGGTCCGGGTGCTGAACTCGTAGATCTCCAGCATGCGCTTGTCGGTCTGCGAATCGATCGAAGCTTCGGTCGTTACGTAGAGACGGCTCCCCGAACCGTTGCGGGTCATCGACTCGAAGCCACGCGAACTCGGCAGGTTCGAGCTCCCGAGGAACGCGTTTTGCGGATTCTGCGGAGCCCGTAGCACCGGGTGGCGAATCGGCTCGTGCATCAAGCGGCCCTTCGCGTCGAAGTGCAGCAGGTAGGGACCGAACTCCTCACCCACCCAGAACGTGCCATCGTTCATCCTGGTGATCGACTCGACGTCGAAGTCGGCGCCGGTCAGCAGCTTCCCTGTCTGAATCGCCGGGTCGACCGTAATCTGTGGCCCGGTCGGGTAGTAGTTGAGACGGGCGTAGATTGGGCCGCCAGTGATGTAGGTGGAGTCGAGCAGACCTTTGGGGTCGCTGAACGGCGTAAAGCGGTGCACGGTCACTGGACCGCGCGACGTGGTGCCGTCGCCCGTAGTCTTGAAGTGCGGCGTCACTTCGTAGAAGCCGATGACGAAATCCGCGCTGTTGCCCTGCGCGCCAAAGCCGTTGTCGGGCAGCGCAAAAAAACGGCCCTTCGAGTTCGCCGGGATCATTCCCGAAAATCCCGGAATCGGCTGACCCTGGTACGGCGGGGTCACGCCGTTGGCTGGGGAGGCAAACTGTCCGGACATCGGACCTGGATGACGGTAGGTCGAGGGAATCTCGGCCCAACCGCTGAGGTGAAAGCCTCCATCGGAAGCGAGGGCCACGGATGCACTGATGACGATGGCGGCAGCGAACACGGTGTGGACTAGTCGGCGCATGTCTGGTCTCCCATTTGAACGGTTGAGAGCCAGCCTAGGCGTCCGCTGTGAATGTGCGACAACGGCGCCCGAACGATTCCGAAACAATCCAGTAACCCGGCAGCAACTCAGGCCGCCTGACCGAAACTCCAGACTGTGCGCTCAGGCGCGAACGCCGCCGGGGAGCCGCACCTCCATGGTCGTCCCTGCGCCCTCGGTCTCGGCCACGCGGATACGTCCCTTGCACAGTTGCACGATCTCGCGGGAGATCGCCAGCCCAAGGCCGGCGCCTCCTGTGCGTCTGGAGCGAGACTGGTCGATGCGATAGAAACGATCGAAGACGCGCTCGCGCTCGGCCGCGGGAATCCCCGGTCCCTGATCCCGGACGCGGATCTCCACTTCGTCGGGAACCCACTCGGGTCCCGCGCCTGACTTGGCCAGTTCGGCCGTCAGCGTCAGCGTACCGCGTTCGGGACTGTGCTGGAGTCCGTTGCGCACCAGGTTGTCGATCACCCGTTCGAGCAGTCGCGGATCCGCATAGGCCACCAGCGTTGCCGGCGCCTCCACCTGCAGCGTCACCTGCGCGGCGGCCGCCTGCGTCGCGGCACGGTCCACCACCGTCTGCAGCATCCCGGCGAGCGAGACTTCGGTCAGCCCGATCTCCTTACCCTCCTGGGCTCGCACCAGCAGCATCAGGTCTTCGGTCAACGCGCTCATCTCGACGAGCCGTTCGCGCAGACCCACCAGCGTCTCCTGATACTCGGGTCCGGTCCGTTCACGCTTGAGCGTCACGTCGAGTTCCCCGAGCATCGCGGTCAGCGGCCCCCGCAACTCGTGCGACGCGTCAGCCGCGAACCGTCGATTGGCTTCGATGGCGCCGTGCAG
>JBEBGB010000779.1:0-2548 GCA_040081675.1 Vicinamibacterales bacterium | reverse complement strand
CTCGTCGAAGACCTGCATGCGGCGGTTCGAGCGATCCACGACGTAGACACGGCGCGATACCGGGTCGGCAGCGATGCCGTGCACCGCGTTGAAGAAGCCAGGCCTCGATTCGGGCACGGTTCCCCGCTCGCCCCAGGCCAGGAGGAACTTGCCGTCCTTGTCGAACTTCGCCACGCGGGTGCCGTTATAGCCGTCGGCCACGAACATCGTGCTGTCCGACAGCCAGGTGAGGAATGTCGGCCGGTTGAAATGGGCGCCATCCGCGCCGGCCTTGCCGGGCGTGCCGATTGTCTGGACGAGCTGCTTGCCGTCGTTCGAAAACTTGAAGATCGCATGGCTGTGATCGTCCACGACCCACACGTGCTTCTGTGGATCGTACGGATTGATGTACACGGCATGCGGACGCTTGAAGAGCGAATCCCACTGCGTCCACTGCTCGATGATGTCGCCGCTGGCGTTGAAGGCGAGCATCAGATGTTCCCAGCGGGCATCGACGCCCATCCGGCCTCTCCATGCCTGTGCCGGGTCGTCTGGATCCGCGCCAGGACCGCCGGCTCCAGGCGGGCTCGAGTTCGGCCCCTGCGATGCGTTGCGGAACGGCGCCTGCCCCACGGGGAATGACAGGCTGGGGCCGATCTCCGGCAGGGCCCGCACCGCCGGCCGCGCCATCCTCGGCAGTTCACCTCGCTGAACGATGAAGACACGGTTGGGGCTCTCGGCGAACACACCCTGCATCGCACCCCAGGTCCAGTTCTCGTGACCAGGGAGAGTGGACAGCGGCTTCGGCCAATCGCGAACCACTTCATAGGGGCCCGCAAGAACGTCGAGGCCACCCTTCTGTCCAGACACGGCGCCGAATATCGTTGCCGGCGCCGCCTGACCCTGGAGTCGCACGGGCACGATCACGGCGAGGATGGCGAGCGCAAGCGCCGCGATGCCAAGCACCAAGCGCCCGATGCCAGACGGCTGACGCGACGAACGCTCCTGCATTTCACACCTGACATCTCGCATCGATCGCTCCTCCTGGATGAACGCTGGCGCAGTCTATTCCGGCACTTCTGAGCCGTCAAACGGGAAGGGGATCAACTTCGAGCCTTACCAGATACAGGTGAACGTCTCCAGCCCAACCCCATGCGGAAGGACCCACGCCGAGCATCCCGGGGGTTCCTGGAGCGGGCGTTTTTCCGCGGTGCCGAGCCGGAGGGCGAAAGGGCATGCGACGCGCCACCGCCATCGATGGGCTATAGTGCCGGCATGCGCGGCGGTTCGGCCATCCTCGCGCTCACGGCCGCATTGACGGCCGCTGTTCCCGTGTCGGGACAGCAACCCGCAGTCGAGGAGATAACCTCGCGCGCGTCGCGGTATGTCGCCCTGTTCTTCGACCGCTTCTCGAACGTGGTTGCCGAGGAGCGGTACCGGCAGGATGTCACTCCCCTGCTTCGCAACAATGCGATCGTCAGCAGCCGAGGCGGGCTTCCAGGTACCGGCGTTCCAAGGCCGGTGGCGGCGCATCGTGACCTCAGGTCGGACTTTCTGCTCGTCTTCTTGCCGGAGTCGAATCAGACGATTACCTTCCGCGACACGTTTCTTGTCGATGGAGCCGAGGTTCGAGACCGGCAGGAACGGCTGACGAAGCTCTTTCTCCGACCGTTGACGACGGCTGTGGAGCAGGCGAGGGCCATCGCGGACGAGAGCGAGCGCTACAACATCGGCAACCTGCAGCGCACCGTCAACGATCCCGTCCTCGCGCTGTCGTTTCTGCAGGCCGACCGTCAGGAGCGCCTGGCGTTCGTGCTCGACAAGGCCGACCCGGCCGCGGGCGCCGATGTCTGGATCGTCGAGTACAGGGAGCAGGCGAGGCCGACGTTTGTCCGCGGACCCTTCGATCGCGACATGCCGGCGTACGGCCGATTCTGGATCGAAGCGGCGACCGGCCGCGTCGTCAAAACCGAGTTCGTGATTCAGGATCCGAGTGTGACAGCCCGTGTCACCACGTCGTTCCGCACCGACAATCGCTTCACGGTTGATGTGCCCTCGGAGATGCTCGAGGACTACACCCTCGCCACCACGCAGGTCAGGGGTCGAGCCACGTACGGACGATTCCGTCAGTTCGGGGTGAACACCGACGAGACGTTGAACGACGATTCGCGGAGGTGATCGAGCCCGCCCTACCGCTACCGCCTCGGTTGCTGAGCAGGGTTCGTGCAACCGTCATTCTCGCGGCCGAGAGCAACCGATTCGAATTGCTTGAACCGCTGGTGCCTGAGATCCTCGATGCCCTGCAACTGACTGAGCTTCACCGCCTTGAGCTTGAACTCCAGGCTGTAGCGCTGGACTTTCCGAGGGCCCGCTCGGGGCATCTGACACCTCCTGCGTTAGGTGGAAGTGTCTACTTTATCGAGGGAAGATCTGCCGTCGGGCTGCAAACGCTTGTTAGACGGCGAGCCAGGGGGTAGATTGGAGGCCATGAACGTAGCCTTTGAGCTTCCGCCGGCGCAGGCCGAAAAGCTCCGCCATGAAGCCGAACGCCTTGGCATATCCCCGTCCG
>JBEBGB010000778.1:0-2550 GCA_040081675.1 Vicinamibacterales bacterium | reverse complement strand
AGGGAGCAAGCCCGACTCAAGAGTCTTCTCGGACGTTCACTTCTACTACCACGGCGCTGGTCGGCAGACGAAGTTCACCGGAACCGTGAGTGTCGGTTTCATGGGTGAATCGACACGCGCCAGCATCTTTCCTGTCAACGCGCGCGCTGAAGGAGCCGAGTCCATCGCATATCAGTCGATCAACGGGATTGTTTCATCCCAGCCGGGAAGGTACAAGGTCACCATCGACGTCGTAGGCACGGTCGACGAAGAAGCCAAGGGACAACCGGTTCGCGAAGAGATAGAGGTCGTCGTCCAGTAGAGTAAGAAGAAGGCGCGCGAGCGACTCGGCCTCTGGCTGGTCTGAGAACCCGGGAGGGCTATCCCAGCCTTGCGAATCCAGGTTTCGAGCACCAAGATCAGAAAAAAGTCGACTGATGGCCTCAGGTGCTAGCTGCGAATACCAAACACGATAATTCCCGCTCCAACCAGCGCAACCCCCGCGCCGATGGTGTCCCAGCGATCGGGGCGCGCGCCCTCCACCGCCCAGAGCCAACAGATGGACGACACGATGTAGACACTTCCGTAGGCAGCATACGCTCGCCCCGCCGTGCTGCTATCGATCCGTGTGAGCAGGTACGCAAACAGCGCGAGGGACGCCATCCCGGGCGCGAGCCAGAGCGGAGACTTTCCCAGGCGAAGCCACGCCCAAAACGAAAAGCAGCCCGCAATCTCTCCTAGTGACGCCAGCACGTAGATGATCGCGGTCTTCATTGATTCGCTGGGGCCTCGGCGATGAACTGCGTAAAGAGCTCGTCGGCCGCATCGCGAGCGTTTTCCGGTGCGGTGATTGTCACGAGGGTGGAATCGGACTGTTCCTGAACATCGAAGTTCAGGAACGCGCAACAGCGCTGCTCATCGGCGACCATCGCTCGCACGCGTTCGGCGGCTTCAGGAGCGTACCGCAGCGTCAGTTCCAGCCCGTTACGCTGATAGTTCAACAGTGCCCGACGGGTGAGCGTCTGTATCGAGCCGAGCCGCTCCAGGAGATCGCGCGGCGTCAGCGTGCAGGCGATCGGCAGCGAGTTCAGGCTAGTCATGGTTCCTCCGATTTCCGGCTTGTTGCCCATTGGCGCCACTGTAATCCCTCAAGTGACTTGATGTTCAAGCGTATTCTAGAGGCGAGGGCTAGCGCCGAATTCAATCTCATCGGTGTGTAGCGGTCTCTTGAACCGCTGACGTGAATATTGGCAAAACGCCGTCATAGAGGGCGGCGACGGAATGAGAGCTGCCCGGCAGCCCAACCTTTCGGGCTTTCAGTTCTGGCTAGACGCGGGCGGGACGAACTCTTCCTGAATGGAAATTGCTCCAAACCATCGTGGCTCCCGCAAGGACAAGAGACAGCGAGATCAAATGCGCGAGCGTCAGCGGTCCCATCACACGCAGGTTGACCCGGACGAACTCGATCGCGAACCGGATTGAGCCAGCCGACACGAAGTACCTACCCAAGACAACAGCATCGGCGACACCGTTCCGACGCCACCGAATTAGCAACCAAGCGACACCGACAAGTGCGAAGGCCTCATACAGTTGCGTCGGGTGCACCAGTACGGACGTGGGCGGCAGCCCTTGAGGAAACGCGACGGCCCAGGGCAGATTGCTTGGACGCCCGTAGTCGTCGCCAACCATGAAGCACCCGATCCGACCGATTGCATGACCGACGGCGAGCGCGGGCGTCGCTGCCGCCAACGCGCGAACGACAGGGACGCGGCGACGCCGGAGCATCCATAGACCTGTCCCAACGCCTCCAATCAGTCCCCCAAACCAGCTCAGCCCGCCACGGCTAAAGAGCAGATCGGTGATGGGCGCTTCACCAGAGAATTCCAGCGTCCACAGCAGCTTGGCGCCAACCAGCCCGCCGATTACACCTACCACTGCGGCGTCCACGCCGTCATCGGGCAGGCCGCTCCGTTTCAGCTCTCGACCGAATATCCAGATGCCAACGAGGGCGCCAACGGCCACGAGCACGCCGAAGCTCGTGATCTCGAAATCACCAATGCGGAATAGAACCGGATACATGCTCTCACCCTTGCGCGGCAGCTGCGTTGACGATGCCGGTCGCAAGCGCCCTCCAACCGCCTCGAACGGAGCTGATCGCCATCATGTACCGCTCATGAGTGTCAGCGTCTCGGCACCCGCATACGAATTGACCCATCAACGGCCGTGGGTCGCAAACACCTCAGAGCGCCCCTGCTTGTCAAACGTCATCACGTCGTATGGCCGTGCGTTCGGTCCTTCCATACCTGGCGAGCCGATGGGCATGCCCGGCACCGCCAACCCGACAACAGACGGGCGTTTCTTGAGCAGCGCGTGAATGTCCGATGCAGGCACGTGCCCCTCAATAACGTAGCCGTCGATTACACCCGTGTGGCACGACTGGACGCGGCTCGGAACTCCATGCCGAGCCTTCACGTCAGCGAGTCTGTCGAGATTGACAGTCCGTACGGTGAAGCCGTTGTTGCGGAGATGCTCCACCCACTTGTTGCAGCATCCGCAGGTCGGAGTCTTGTA
>JBEBGB010000158.1:0-9822 GCA_040081675.1 Vicinamibacterales bacterium | reverse complement strand
GTCTGCGCCCCGGCCAGAATGGCTTTCGAGACGGCGCTGTTGTCCTGGTCGACGATGGCGATGGGGATCTTGGCTACGTCAGCGCTTCCGCTGCCCGAAAAGATCGACCCGAAGAACGACGCGATGGCAATGGGCGCCACCAGGCTCATGATCACGGCACGCCGATCGGTCAGAAAGAGCTGTAGATCCTTCCGAATCATCGCGAAGATGGGTCGCATGCTCAGTCCCTCAACGTTCTGCCGGTGAGTGCCAGGAAGATCTGTTCGAGCGAGACGCGACCAGATGAACCGGGCGGTGCGTGTCGCTGCAATCCGTCCAGTGTGTCCGATGCGACCACACGCCCATGGTCGATGATGACCACGCGATCGGCGAGCCGCTCCACTTCTTCCATGTAGTGTGTCGTGTAGAGGAGGGCCTTACCGCGCGCCTTCAGCGTCTCGAGATTCGAGAAGATCGCGTTCCGACTCTGCGGGTCAACTCCGACCGTCGGCTCGTCGAGCAGGAGGATGTCCGGATCGTGGAGAAGGCTGGCCGCGAGATTCAGTCGTCGCTTCATGCCTCCGCTGAATGTGCCAACGCGATCGCGTGCACGGTCTTTCAGTTCGACGAGGGTCAACGCTGCGTCGATGGCGTGTTCGAGGGCGGCGGGCTCGAGTGCGTAGAGCGCACCGAAGAAACGCAAGTTTGCCAGCGCGGACAACTCGTCGTACAGCGCCAGGTCCTGGGGCACGAGTCCGATGCGCCGTTTCTTGGGGTCCGTGTCGCCGACGAGCGGAGCGCCGTCAATGAGCACCTGCCCGGCCGCAGGTGTCACCAGACCCGCGATCATCGCCACGGTCGTCGACTTGCCAGCGCCGTTCGGTCCGAGCAGACCAAGCACCTCGCCGGCGCCGACAGAGAACGACACGTCGTGCACGGCCACCAGGTCGCCGTACGTCTTCCGCAGCCCGCGGACCTCGAGCATCACTTCCTCCGACAAAGAGGGTCTCACATGTCGAATGGCTCAACCAGAAACGCTCTACCACGGAGACTTCCTGACGTCAGCCGCGCTTGTCGAGAATCCGCTCCATCTCGTCCATCACCGTCGACATTTGACGCATGGTCAGATCCAAGGGCTCTTCTGTCGTCATGTCAACGCCCGCATCCTTCAGCAGCTCGATCGGGTACTTGGAGCCGCCTGCCGAGAGAAACGCGAGGTAGCGCTTCGCCGCATCGGCGTCGCCAGACTTGACGCGTGCCGCAAGCGCTTCGGACGCGGTGAATGCCGTGGCGTACTGATAGACGTAGAACTCGTGGTAGAAGTGCGAGATGAAGCTCCACTCGTGCTGGATGTAGTCGTCCACCACACAGAGGCCGGCGTCGTGCCCGTAGTAGCGCTTCGTGATCTCGAAGTACAGCGCGGCCAGTGCATCACCCGTGATCGGCTGACCCTTGGCGGCCATCTCGTGCATGCGTAGTTCGAACTCGGCGAACTGCGTCTGCCGAAATACGGTGAACTGAATCCCTTCGAGATACTGCCCGAGTAGCGACAGCCTTGCATCATCGTCTGTCAGCGTGCGCAGCATGCGGTCGAGCAGCAGGGCCTCATTGAAGGTCGACGCAACTTCGGCGGTAAAGATCGGGTAATCGGCTGTCGGAAACGGCTGATGCTTGTTGGACAGGTAGCTCTGCATCGTGTGACCCAATTCATGGGCCAGCGTGCTTACATCGTCCAATTTGCCGTTGTAGTTCATCAGGATGTACGGATGCACGTCGTAGGCAGCGCCCTGCGAATACGCACCCGAGCGCTTGCCTTCGTTCGGGTACATGTCAATCCAACGTTCATTGAATGCCTGCGATATCACCGCCTGATAGTCGCGCCCAAGCGGTGCGAGCGCCTCGACGATGACGAGCTCGGCTTCTTCGGGGGTGTAGCTCGCGTCCACGGACGAGACCAGTGGAGCGTAGAGGTCGTAGTAGTGCAGTTGGTCGACGCCGAGCATGCGTTTCCGAAGAGCAAGGAACCGGTGAAACGTCGGCAGGTTGCGATTGATGCCGTCGATGAGCCGTGTGTACACGGTTGTGGGCACGTTGTTCGAGTCGAGCGCGCACTCGAGCGCGGAGCTGTACCTGCGGGCTTTCGAATAGAACAGAACCTTCTGCGCCTGCGCATCCATCATGGCGCCGAACGTGCGCCGGTATTCACCCAGCGCGCTGAAGTAGGCCGACTGCACGGCGTGTCGATCTGCGCGAATCGGTCTCGCGCGAAGTTCGGTGTACCGCGCGTGGTTGATCTTCGCAGTCTGTCCGTCGGCAAGCGTGACGACCGGATACGGAAAGTCTGCATTCGACAAGATGTTGTAGATGGAGCCTGGCGCCGACGCCAGCGGACCCAGGTCGGCGAGCAGTTTCTCCTCGGCGTCGCTCAGCGTGTGCGCGGCGCGGCGCATGATGTCGCGCAGTTCGTAGGTGTAGTCCTTCAGACGCGGCTCGCTCGAGAGGTAGACCTCGAGTGCGGCTCGATCGGCACGCAGAATCTCGGGCTCCATGTACGAACACTCGGCCGCCAGCGACGCGCCCAGTTGCACCATCTCCTGCGTCATACCCTGATGAATCGAGTCACGGGTGTCCTGGTCGGACAGCATGTCGGCGTAGACCCAGAGTCGTGCGAGGGTTCGGCGTAGCGCACTGCGTTTCTCGAGCGCATCGGCCAACTGCGACGCCGAAGCGGTCAGATTGCCGCGCCAGGCACCTAGATTGGGTAAGTCCGCGGCGACGCGGTCCTTCTCCTGACGCCACGCTTCGCTGGTGGGATAGAGATCGCCGAGGTTCCAGATGTACTTTTCGGCAACGGCGGCGCGGTCACGTTCTGGTGTAACAGCTGTGGTCATGGTGATAATCCTGCCCTATTCGAGGCATCAAGCGCTGAGACCACCATTTTGGTGCGAACAGCTCGGCACCACGCAAGCCGCGCCCTTGGCCCATCCCTGAATCTCGACTTTTCAGCCCGGCAATCGGCCGTCTTCATCGCCGCGAATGCATCCGACATGGGGGGCTGGCCACGCAGCGTGATGTGCAGTCGCCCCGGGTCGAACCACAATGCGACCCGTTGCGCCACGAGAGCTGTGGCTGAATGCCGCAAGAGAGATCGGCGGATCGTTTCGTGCGTCTGTGACAAGGATGCACACCAATCGCTGGTACCAACGGTTCAGAGCGTTCGGCGCTGCGGCCATCACTGGCTGCGTCATTGTGCTCGGTTCATTCAACCTGCAAGCAGGGCAACCGGGAACGGTGGGGACCAGCGGCACAGGCCTTCTCGGGCCGGCGGCGCTTGCCGCCGATGTCTCCATGAACTTTGGGGACGTTCGGCAAACCATCGACGGATTTGGGGCCAGTGACGCGTGGGCTGACAGTTCAGCCCCGGCGTTTACAGATGCGGAGTCCGACCTGTTTTTCTCCGTGCAGAACGGAATCGGGCTGTCGTATCTCAGACTCTCCATCGATGCGAAGGGTAGAGACAGTGCCGCGATCTCGATCGCGCAGGGGGCCGCGGCGCGCGGCGCGCGCGTGTGGGCAAGTCCCTGGTCCGCGCCGGCTTCGTGGAAGGACAACAACGATGCGAACAACGGTGGGCATCTGTGCGCCGCCGCAGGGCAAGGTCTGTGTACCGCCTCGCACTACGACGATTGGGCCACCCGGCTAGCGGGCGTCGTCTCGATGATGAAGGCGAACGGCGTCGACCTGTACGGACTCTCAGCACAGAACGAACCGGACTGGACCGCGTCGTACAACTCCATGCTGTACACCGACCAGGAGATGGTCGACTTCGTAAAGACTCTCGGTCCCAAACTGGCGTTGCTGAGCCCGCGCCCGAAACTCATGGTTGGCGAGTTCGCCAATTGGGGCAACATCTGGAGTCTCGCGAACGCCATTGAGGCCGACCCGGTGGCGTCCTCGTACACCGACATTTATGCGACGCATCAGTACTTGGGCACGTCGTACTTCCAGGGCGGTCACACGAAGCCACTGTGGCAGACGGAGATGTCGAGCTTCGAGAGCTTTGACCCGGGTATCGACAATGCCATCAACGTGGCGGGCTGGATCAACGACGCCCTGACCATCGGGAATGCGAGCGCGTGGCACTACTGGTGGCTACGCGGGTTGAACGAGGACAACGAAGGCCTGGTCGGGCACCTTTCCGACATGTTCGCCATGACGAAGCGCCTCTATGTCATGGGGAACTATTCGAAGTTCGTCCGTCCTGGCTGGGTCCGCATCGGGACCAGCGGTTACTTGGCTGGCATCGACACCATCGCGTTCAAGAATGCCGCGACGGGCGAGTTTGCCGTCGTTGTGACGAACCACGGAAATCCCACGAGCCTGACCATCGGTGTGTCAGGCGCCACCGTTCAATCGCAAGTCACGCCGTACCAGACGTACGACGATGGCAGTGGCGACTTCACACTGGGCACCCACGGCAATCTGGAACAACGACCGCCGATTGATTCGATTGCCGGTGGCGGTTTCACCGCCACGGTGCCTCACGGGGTCACAACATTTGTCGGTGTCGCCGGGGCGGCGACGCCGGTGACGGCACCAGGCGCGTTCGGCAAAGCGGCACCCGCAAGTGGCACCGCCGGGCAGTCGACGAGTCTGACGTTGAGTTGGGGCGCCGCATCGGGCGCGACCAGCTACGAGTACTGCATCGACACCACTAACGACAACGCCTGCAGCGTGTGGACGAGCACGAGCACGGCGACCAGCGCGTCCGTGAGCGCGCTTGCGACGAGTAAGTCGTACTACTGGCACGTGCGCGCGAGTAACAGCGGCGGCACGACCTACGCCAATGGCAGCAATACTGCCTTTTGGAGTTTCACAACGTTGGTCCCCGTGACAGCACCGGGCGCGTTTGCGAAGACCGCGCCGGCAAACGGCGCGACTGGACAGTCGACAAGTCTGACCTTGAGTTGGCGCGCAGCCTCTGGCGCAACCAAGTACGAGTACTGCATCGACACCAGCAACGACAACGCCTGCAGCGCGTGGACGAGCATGGGCACGGCCACGAGCGTCTTCATGAGCGGGCTTACGACCAGTAAGTCGTACTACTGGCACGTGCGCGCCAGTAACAACGGCGGCACGACCCACGCCAATGGCAGCAGCACCGCTTTCTGGAGACTCACCACACGCAAGCGCTGATCACTGGGGCTGGGGGCGTTCGCACGATTACCTCTGCTGTTTCAGCTGTCACAGCATGACCCTTCCTGCTACAAGAGTCTGTGGCAGAATGCCAAGTCCGATTCGGGACGAGGGGACGAGCAGGCGAGTCTACGGGATTCACCACGGCCGCTCTCGAGTGATCGATCACTCGAGAAGCGAGCGGCGGATCGCTCGTGCGTCTGGGTGATGAGGATGCACACCAATCGCAGGTACCAACGGCTCAGAGTGTTCGGCGCTGCGATTGCGATCGCTGGCTGCGTGATCGTGCCTCTCCCGGCCGGACCGGTCTCGGTCGTCGGAGCTGACGTGGTCGGGCCAGCATCGGCGCTCGCCGCCGATGTCTCCATGAATTTTGGAGACGTTCGCCAGACCATCGACGGTTTTGGGGCAAGTGACGCGTGGGCTGACAGTGCAGGGCCAGCGTTCACAGACGCGGAATCCGACCTGTTTTTCTCCGCGCAGAACGGGATCGGGCTGTCGTATCTCAGACTCTCTATCGAAGCGAACGGATCCGACAGTGCCGCGATCTCGAACGCGCAGAAAGCAGCGGCGCGCGGCGCACGCGTGTGGGCGGCTCCGTGGTCCGCGCCGGCGTCGTGGAAGGACAACGGCGATGTGAGCAACGGCGGACATCTGTGCGCTGCCGCGGGGCAAGGTTTGTGTACGGCCTCGCGCTATGACGATTGGGCGACTCGGCTGGCAGGTTTCGTCTCGATGATGAAGTCGAACGGTGTCGACTTGTACGGACTCTCGGTGCAAAACGAACCCGACTGGACCGCGCCGTACGGCTCCATGCTGTATACCGACCGCGAGATGGTCGATTTCGTGAAGACCCTCGGTCCTCGCCTGGCGTCGATGAGCCCGCGGCCGAAGCTGATGGTTGGCGAGTTCGCCAACTGGGGCAACATCTGGAGTCTCGCGAACGCCATTGAAGCCGACCCGGTGGCGTCCTCATACACGAACCTCTATGGGGCACATCAATACTTCGGCACATCGTCCTTCCAAAGCGGGCACTCGAAGCCTCTGTGGCAAACGGAGATGTCGGGCTTCGACAGCTTCGACCCGGGTATCGACAATGCCATCAACGTGGCGGGCTGGATCAACGACGCCCTGACCAATGGCAACGCGAACGCGTGGCATTACTGGTGGCTCCGCGGCTTGAACGAGAACAACGAAGGCCTGGTCGGACATCTCTCAGACATGTACGCCATGACCAAGCGCCTCTTTGTCATGGGGAACTACTCGAAGTTCGTGCGGCCTGGGTGGGTGCGCATCGGGACCAGCGGCTACGCCGCTGGAATCGACACCATCGCGTTCAAGAATGCCGCGACTGGCGAGTTTGCCGTCGTTGTGACGAACCACGGAAGTGCTGCGACGCTGACCATGGGTGTGTCAGGCGCCACCGTTCAATCGCAAGTCACGCCATACCAGACGTACGACGATGGCAGTGGCAACTTCACGATAGGAACCCACGGCAACCTGGAACGACGAGCGCCGATTGACTCCATTGCCGGTGGCGGTTTCACCGCGACCGTGCCTCACGGGGTCACGACATTTGTGGGTGTCGCCGGGGCGACGACGCAGGTGACGGCACCGGGCGCGTTCAGCAAAGTGGCGCCCGCAAGTGGCACCGCCGGGCAGTCCACGAGTCTGACTTTGAGTTGGGGCGCGGCATCTGGCGCCACCAGCTACGAGTACTGCATCGACACAACGAGCGACAACGCCTGCAGCGCGTGGACGAGCACGGGCACGGCCACGAGCGCGTTCGTGAGCGGACTGAGTTCTGGGACTGCCTACTACTGGCACGTACGCGCCAGTAACAGCGGCGGCACGACCTACGCCAACGGCAGCAGCACCACGTTCTGGGGGTTCAGCACGCAAGCAGCCGTGACCGCGCCGGGCACGTTCGGTAAGTCGGCGCCGCCGAATGGTTCTGTCGGACAGGCGACGAGCCTGACCGTGAGTTGGGGCGCAGCCTCGGGCGCGACCAGCTACCAGTACTGCATCGACACAACGAGCGACAACGCCTGCAGCGCGTGGACGAGCACGGGCACGGCCACGAGCGCGTTCGTGAGCGGACTGAGTTCTGGGGCTGTCTACTACTGGCACGTGCGCGCCAGTAACAGCGGCGGCACGACCTACGCGAACGGAGGCAGCGCAGCCTTCTGGAGCTTCACCACGCAGGGCGGCGGGGCGCCCCTGGTGACCACGAACCCAGCCACTGGAATCACGCGGACCACCGCTACCTTGAATGGCACCGTCAATCCCAACGGCGTCAGCACGGAGGCCTGGTTCGAGTACGGCACGACCACAGCCTACGGCGCCTACGTATGGGCGACGCCTTCGCTCGGGCTCGAGACGTCTGCGGTTGCCGTCAGTGCAACGCTGACCAACCTGACGTGCGGCGCCACCTACCACTTCCGCCTCGTGGGCTACAGCGCCGTTGGCACAGCGAGGGGCTCCGACTCCTCCTTTGTTGCCTGCGGCGGTGGTACGGCGAGCCAACGTGGCGTCAGAGGCGATGTCGACGGCGACGGGAAGGCCGACCTCGCGACGTACCGACCGTCTACCGGGGAATGGTCGATGTTGAAGTCAGACGGAGGCTTCACGTCGAGTAGCGTCGTTGCCTGGGGCCTGCCGGCTGACACACCAGTTCCGGGCGACTACGACGGGGACGGCAAAACGGACATCGCGACCTACCAGCCGGCGACGGGCGCCTGGCGGATCTCGTGGTCGACGACAAATTTCGCAACCTCCAACCGATATAACTGGGGCCACGTGGGCGACCTGCCGCAACCGGCCGACTATGACGGCGATGGCAAGACCGACCTCGCGGTCTATCGGCCCACCACCGGCGGCTGGTGGATCTTGACGTCGAGCACGAACTTCGTCGAGCAGAGCAACTATGCGTGGGGCCTGCCGGGCGACGTGCCGGTGCCAGGCGACTACGACGGCGACGGCAAGGCGGACCTCGCGATCTATCGACCGACGACGGGTGGGTGGTGGATTCTGAAGTCCAGCACCAACTACGTCCACTACAGCACGTATGACTGGGGCATGTCAGGCGACGTGCCCGTGACGGGCGACTACGACGGCGACGGCAACACGGATATCGCCGTGTATCGACCGTCGACCGGTGGGTGGTGGATCTCGTGGTCGAGCACGAACTTCACGACGCACAGCAGATATGAGTGGGGCCAGCCCGGCGACATGCCAAAACCAGCCGACTGTGACGGCGACGGCAAGACGGACATCGCCGTCTATCGGCCCACCACCGGAGGGTGGTGGATCTTGACGTCGAGCACGTACTTCACCGCGCACAGCAACTACGCCTGGGGCCTGCCTGGCGACGACCTCGTGCCAGCGGACTTCGACGGAGACGGCAAGGCTGACCCGGCGATCTATCGGCCGACAACCGGCGGGTGGTGGATCCTGAGGTCCAGCACCAACCACGTCAACTACAGCGTGTATGACTGGGGCATGCCAGGTGACGTGCCGGTTCCAGGCGACTACGACGGCGACGGCAAGGTCGACCTCGCCACCTACCAGCCCGCGACCGGCGCCTGGCGGATCGCGTGGTCGAAGACGGACTTCGCAACAAACAACGGATACAACTGGGGTCTCGCGGGCGACGTGCCGCAGCCGGCCGACTATGACGGTGACGGAAAGACGGACCTGGCCCTCTATCGGCCCGCCACCGGCAGCTGGTGGATCGTGACATCGAGCACGAACTTCGCCGCGCAGAGCACGTACGCATGGGGCCTGCCGGGCGACCAGCCAGTGCCCGCGGACTACGACGGGGACGGTAAGACGGACCTGGCAATCTATCGCCCGACAACCGGGGGATGGTGGATCCTGGAGTCCAGCACCAACTACATCAGGTACAGCGAGCATGACTGGGGCATGCCAGGCGACGTACCGGTGCCAGGCGACTACGACGGGGACGGGAAGGCGGACATCGCCGTTTACCGAGCGACGACCGGTGGATGGTGGATCGCTCGGTCGAGCACGAACTTCGTCACGGTCAACGAGTATGGGTGGGGCATCGATGGAGATGTGCCCGTGCCCGCGGACTATGACGGCGACGGCAAGACAGATATCGCCGTCTTCCGGCCATCGACCGGAGGGTGGTGGATCTTGAAATCCATCAGCGGCTTCACCGTCTCCATCAATTACAACTGGGGAGCCTCGTCAGATGTGCCGTTGACGAAGGCACCTTGACCGAGGCATGTAGCCGGACCTTCTCGATGGTCGGGCCGGGCAGGCTGGGCAGGCAAAGGGCTTTGATGCCTGGCAAGGCGGGTCGCGTGTCGTTGACAGTACTGCGCGGTAGCCAATACCCTGCAGCCGCTTACCTCGACCTCTATTGGAGTGCTGCGTGATGCGATACACGTCTCTGTTGATGGCGACCGGCGCGTTCCTGGCCGCAGCCACGCTTGGGGCACAGGGACTGAGGCCGTCGCAGGCGCCCTGGCGTGGGGCAGGCCAGACGCCGTGCGTCGGCTCTGACGGCGGTTTCTACAAGTGTCCGCCGGCACCGGCCGTAATTGCGGTCCGCGCCGGGAAGCTGTTCGACAGTCAGGCCGGCGTCATGCTCACCAGGCAGGTGGTGCTGCTCGAGGGCGA
>JBEBGB010000777.1:0-2554 GCA_040081675.1 Vicinamibacterales bacterium | reverse complement strand
CAGTGGCTGGTTCGAGCAGGTCCTGAGGACGCAGTCGAACAGGGGTGGGACGCACGGCCCTGGGAGCGCGTGCGTGGTGACGGGAAGATTCATGAATACAACCATGTGCCTTCAGAGTCAATAGGAAATTCTCACTTTTTTCATTGTTGAGATACGAGCATACGCATGGTGGTTTCACAGGAGACCACCCTGAGGCTCGCGCCCATACCTCCTCGCGTTCATAACCTTCTGTCGCAGCTCGCGTTCCGACCACGGCGGCTCGCATCGCGCGTTCCACTCGCTCAGCGCGCGCACCGCCTCGTCGTCTGAGAGATCAAATCCGCGCACGATTCGACAGCAAACACGAAATGTCCGCAGATCGCCCTGCTGTCCGGCGACAGCGGGATCGACGCACTGGAGAAATGCGCGTGCGCGCTCCACCAAGCGCGTGGCCGGACACGGTCGCCGCGCCTTCGTCATGCTCGATGGGGTTGTCCCGGCGCTGACGGCTGGCAGATCCCTCGCCACGAAGACGTCTCGCCAGTGGAGGTACTCAATGCCGACACGAACCGATGGCTGTCGCTTGTGATTGAAAAGCCCCGGCAACCTCGTGGCCTGCGTACACGACGTTGCGGCCCGATCCGTGAGCAGCTCGCGAGCGAGTTCCTTCTGCAGTTGCTCGACTCTGGACGGCGCGATGTCCCGGACGCGCCAGAGCACGTGTAGCCGCCCAGGCGACGAATGCAGCACGTACGACGGCGGCGGCAGATCCGGTCGCGTGGACAGCGTGGCGAGGAGTCCTGGACCGTCGAGGTCCTCCTCGAGGAACAAATGCCGCACCTGCGCAACGGCCTCGCGCGCGCGCGATCGGCCGGGCCGGTAGGCATTCACGCCGACATACACATTCCAGCTGTGTGCGTTCATGTGACGAAGCCACGCCTGAAAGCGGTCGCTGATCGCTGATGCGACAGGCACAATCCGCTGAATGACCTGGCCCGTGCGATAGGTCTTCAGCAGCACACCTATCGAGTCGTTGGGATCGAAGGCTGCTTGGAGGAAACGAACCGGGGCGCACTGGTCGATCGATACCACCACGTCACTCCTTCGTGAGCGTGACCGATCCGGTAAACGGCACCGGGCAATCGACACCTGTGATGCTGCCCTGAATGCTGCGAGCCTCGGCGGTGGCGAAACTCCCGAATGTCCCACGGCATCCGCGTGGGGAGTCGTACTCGCCCTGGGTGCTGATCTGGGCCGGCGGCGTATTGCCCGGGATCATCGAAGTCGATGACGTCAGGGTGATCGGCAGCCAGCCGTTCTCGGAGCGGATGGTGGTACGGAAAGACTGCAGATTTGTCTGCGGCACCACCTCGAAGGTCCAGGTCACGGTCCCGCTGACCGGGGCTCCAGGTTGCGCACCCGTGGGATCGGGCTGAATGGTCATGGTGCCTCGCCATGTTCCGACGAGGAACGACTGCGCCGGCGTCGGTGAGGTCGGCGCGGAACCACTGTCTCCGCACCCGATCAGCGGGAGGAACAGAAGGACGATAGGTAACTGACGGAGTGGTGCTCTCATGACAAGGCTCCCTGCGGCGTCGGATGATCCAGCAGCCGCGATTCAAGCAGGAACCGATCGCTTTGAACGTCGTAACCGCGCACTGCCGCGACTTGTGTCACGCGACGGTGTCCGCCAATTCGCCCGATGTGCACGACAAGGTGAATCGCCAGTCCGATGGCTTCTCGGATACTCCGGTGCGGCAGCCCCACGTTCGCGGTCAGCACACAGTGCGCCAGACGTGTGAGGGCCTGCTCCGCGGAATTCGCGTGGATCGTGCTGAGACTGCCGAGGTGCCCGGTGTTCAGCGCCTGCAGCAGGTCGAACGCTTCCGCGCCACGGACCTCACCAACCAGAATGCGATCGGGTCGATGCCTCAGGGCCGCACGAAGCAGGTCCGCAATCGTGACGGGAGGCAGCGGCGCCTCCTGGCCGAGCGCCGGCTGTGCACGCCGTGCCTCGAGCCGAACCACGTCCGGTTTGTTCAAGTGAATCTCTGCGGTCTCCTCGATCAGAACAATGCGATCGCGATCGGGGATGTGCGCGGCCAGCGCATTGAGCAGCGTGGTCTTGCCGGTGCCGGTACCGCCGGAGATCAGGACGTTCTGCTCAGTCGCGATGGCGCTGGTCAGTTCACTCGCGGTTGCGGCAGTCAACGAGGCGATGGCAACCAAGTCGTCGAGGCTGTAGCGGCGTGTGAACTTCCGGATGGTCAGGACCGGACCCGCAACAGCGCAAGGCGGGAACATCGCCGCTACACGGGAGCCGTCCTCGAGTCGTGCATCCAGGAGCGGTTGTGCCTCGGAGATCTCGTCGCCGCACGCCCGTGCGATGTTCTTGATCGCGACCGTCAGGTTTCGCGTCTCGAGGGTTCGATCCGGCACAGCCTCGATGGTGCCGTCCCGCTCTACGAAGATGTGCCGGCCTCCGTCGTTGACCATGACCTCGGTGATCGTCGGATCGCGGAGGAGATCCTCGATCGGTTTCAGGAACGGCAGAATCCGGTCAAGGCTGCTCACA
>JBEBGB010000776.1:0-2555 GCA_040081675.1 Vicinamibacterales bacterium | reverse complement strand
GTCTTGCCAGCGGACGCCCTGGGCACGCTGACGACCTTGTCGACCATCGCCTGCGACGCTACGCGCAGGCCGGTGCGATCGCCGGGAGGAATGTTGACGCGAAACAGGGGCGCGTCGACCACGTCCGATGTGATCGGGCAGATCGTGATGCTCGAGTGCGTCGCGTTGAAGAGATCGGACTGCACGATCAACGCCGGGCGCGGCTTGCCGGTGTAGGGTCCACGCATCGCGATGACGACGATGTCGCCGCGAGTCAACGCCAATCCGTCCAGGCTGCGGCCGCCGCCATGAGGGCGAGAGCCTCGCGCTCGGATCTGCGACGCTTGACGAGCAGCGACTGCCGTCGTGCTTCGGCGGCAAGGTCGGTGGCTCCGGAATGCCCGAGGGACTGCGCGAGCAGGTCACGAGCAACCGCGCTGCGGCTGCGGCGCAGGCGGCGAGCCTCGCGCGTCAGTCGTGCCGACAGTTCCTTCGGCACGCGAATCGTGAGCACAAAGTCGGCTGGCATGTATACAAGTATACATACAGCGCTAAGCAGCGCTCGATGCGGGCACTCGTGTTCCACAGGCCGGCTGACGTCACTGGATGAGGGTGGGGATCCAAAACCCGATGGTTGCGCGCGGCTGGTCTGCAGCGGCACGTCAGGCTTCGGGCTTCAGGCGCCGGCTTCGGGCTCTTGGAAATGAGGAAAGGCGGCTACAGATTACTCAGCAGCCGCCCTTGTTGTTCATGCCCACGAGCCCAAAGCCCAGAGCCTGCGATGTTCCGTGCTAGATGTGCGCGGTCAGTGCCTCTTGCACGGGTTTCCCGTGCTCGAGCGACGTGAGAATCGTGTCGAGATTGACCGGTGCACGTCGGAAGATGTCGTCCCCAAGCGCATCAGAGATGGCATTGAGGATAGCGCAGCAACCGGCGCCGACCGGTGGTTCGCCGATGCCGCGAGCGCCGACCGGGGTCTCGGGATCGGGGATTTCAACTGCGGCCCACTTCATGTTGGTCGGCACGTCGAGAATGGCCGGGGGACGATTCTGGTACATCCGCCGAGCCAGCGCGACCCCGTAGTGTTGGTCGTAGGCCGTCTTCTGGTTCAAGGCGTGGCCCATGCCCAGCACAGAGCGGCCGAGCACCTGCCCACCGAGCGCATGGGGGTGAATCACCGTGCCAACATCCGCCACGGCGACGTAGTCGATGACATCGTACTTCCCAGTCTCCTTGTCGACCTCGACTTCAGCGAAGCCCGCAACGAACGAGTAGGATGCGCCGTCGCGCTTGTAGTTGTCGCGACCGACGCCCAGGAGGCCCTGTCCGGCGAGGTTGGCCACTGAACGCTTGGTAAACCCGTTGATGTCTGCCGGCGTCTCATGGCCGTCGTAGGTTCCACCGAGCTCGATGGCCTTCTGCGCAACCTGCGCCAGCGTCATTCCGGCGCCGCCACCCTTGCGCTGCACACGCTCGTTCTCGACCACGTAGTCTCCCGGCTTGCCACCGAGCGACTTGGCCGCGATTTCCTGGCACTTCGTGATGGCGTCCGTTGCGGCGGCGTGTGCCGCACGTGTGTGCGCGTGTATGGTCTGGCTGCCGCCCGACACACAGGACCACGGCAGGTTGTTCGCCGTGTTGCCCCACGTCAAGACAACCTTCTCCCACGGCATCCCCATCATCTCGGCGGCGACACGCATCGTGTCGCTATACGACTCGGTGCCGAGATTGCCGACGCCCGTGTTGATGTACATGTGGCCGTCTGGCTTGATGACAAAGAGGCCGTCATAGCCTGTCGAACCGGCCACGAACGTGCTGACCGCGACGCCAACGCCGCGTACCTTCGTGCCGTTCACCTTGCCACTATTGGCCTTCTTCGCGTCCCAATCGAAGAGCACCTTGCCCTTGTCGAGCGCTTCCTGCACGAATGCGCTCGTCGTGTAGCCACGCTGGCCACGCGGGTTTGCCGGACCGACCTTGGCCTTGCCAACAGGCGCGTTGATGTGACGGATGGCCACCTGGTCGATGCCGAGCTTGCGCGCGGCCTTGGCCATGACGGGCTCCATCATGGTGATGCCCTGCATGCCGCCCGGCTGGCTCTGCGCACGGCGTGGCGGCGTGTTGGTGAGCACTCCGACACCGCGCCACCGCATGGCTTCCGGCTGGTACATCAGCGAGGCAATGCGCCCGGTCTGACCGGTGTCGCCCTGCTGTTCGAACGGACCGTTCTCGCAGATGACGAACATGTCGACCGCGAGCAGCTTGCCATCCTTGTCGAATCCGGCCTTCACGCGGCCGTGCACCGCGGGCCGGTACCCACCAATGAAATGCTCGTCCTCGCGGCTCACGTGCATCAGCACCGGCGCACTGGCCTTCTTCGCAAGCAGCGCCGGGATGATGGACTGAATCGTTCCGGTCGCCTTGCTGCCGAAACCACCGCCGGTGTACTCGCTGACGATGACGATGTCGGTCTGCTCCATGTGGAGCCAGCGGGCCACGGACGCGACGGTCTGCACGGTGCTCTGCGTCGAGCAGTGCAGGAACAGCTTGCCGTTCTGCCAATAGGCCATCGCGCT
>JBEBGB010000157.1:0-9830 GCA_040081675.1 Vicinamibacterales bacterium | reverse complement strand
ACGCCCTTGCGTGTCCATTGGACGAGACCGACTCTCCCTATTCGAAACAGCGGTAGCTGAGCCTCATTCCGACTGCCCGATGTACTGATAGAACGGCAGTCCGGGCTGCGCGCCCGAATCGGAACGGTTTGCGACCGCGTCATCGCCGTACTCCGCGCGTGACGTGTCGAGTTCCGCAACCATCCACTCCGCCAGCGATGCCGGTGCCAGCACACGCACGCCGCTGCCGAAGCTGAGAATCCAGCCGCGCAGCGCCAGGTCGTCGCTCACCTGCAGCGTCATCACCACCGAACCGTCCGACCGGTCGCGGAACTGCTGCGAGTGATGCCAGTTGCGCTCCTTGACTCGTTCGGCAATCGCCGCCGTGAACCGCAGCTGCACCTTCACCGGCTGAGCGCGAAATGCACCGATTGAGTTCGCGAACGGATCGGACCCGAGTTCCTCGATCGGTTCGAAGGTGACCTTGTCTGCAGCTGCCTGGCGAATGCGTTCAACGGCGAACGTGCGTAGCTCGGCGTACTCCGGCACGTAGGCGATGAGATAGAGTCCGCCGTCTGCATGCACGACGCGGTACGGATGGACCACATAGCTCTTGAGTCGACGGCTCCGGCGCGAGTCGTACCTCATCGTCACGACGCGTGCCCCGAGGATCGCTTCGAGCAGTCGCAGCGTGATGCCGTGTGTGGCCCGCTCCTGGCGCTTCACCTTGGGCGACTTTGCAGAGATGGCCTGCGGAAGACGGTCGAGGAACTTTCTGGTGGCAGGGGAGAGCGCGGCGTCGACTTTGTCGAGCGCACTCTGCAGGTCCGACAGCAGGGCACTTTCGGCAAAGCACTCGAACAGCGCGCGACTGAGATAGAGCGACGCCAGTTCGCCGAACGTCAGTCCGTTCCGTTCGAGTCTGGCCATGGCCTTCGGCGGCAGGCGCCAGCACTTGCCCTCTTCGTCTTCGTGTTCTTCGATGGGAAAGCCAGCGGCCTGCAAGGCGTCGAGGTCGCGACGGACCGTGCGCGTGCTGGCACCCAGTTCGTCGGCCAGGACGTCGATGGTGGTTCGCCGGTTCGACGCCAGCGCGCGAAGAATCGTCCACTGACGAATGACCTCATTGCCTCGACCCGGCACCTAGTGTCCTGCGCCCGACATTTTAGGACGTCTTCCGGGCGGGGCATCCCGCCTCGCTGCGTTGCTCATCGCTCACTTATGCCCAATAAGCTCACTCTTCGCGCCTTGCGATCCGGGCGCCGCGCTCCGGAAGCCATGTCCCAAAATATCGAGCACAGGACACTGCACCTCCGACCCACTCACGACTTCCCGCTGGTGGATAACAACGCTGGAACTGTCGCCCGAACAGCAGAGGTTTTAGCCCGACATTCTCGGTTCGTCAATGGACTGTGATGCCGAGCCCGAGTTGTCCCACGTTCGCATCGTCTGAACTCGTGGCCACGGCGAACCCGTTCCAGAACGGCGTGAGGCTCACTTTGCGTCCCACTCGAATGTCCCATCCGAGACCCAGGACCGAGCCCACGCCGACCTCGCTCTCGCCGTCCACGGAGATCGACCCGAGCCCGAGCCCCATCGTCAGGAAGAAGCCGGAGGTTCGTGCGGGGTAGCTGACGCCACAGCAGGAGTGGATCGAGCAAGGAGCGACGTGTCCGAGGCGTCCACCAGGGCAGCCATGATCCAGGCCCAGCTGGACGCGATGAGTCCGGAGGTCGCTCGACTTGTGTCCCTGGTCGGCGAGGATCCAGTGTTCGCTCGCCTGACGGCCGAAGCCGATCGTGCGCAGGTTCTTGAACAGTTGGCGGGCCTCGAGTCAGCGCCGGAGCAAGCCAGATTCGCCGATGCTGAAGCACTCGCCAATGCACGGCAGACGCGAGCGGCGCTGGAGATGCGACTCGAGAATGACAACCAGGCCCTCGATTCGGCTACGGCGACGCTGTCAGCAGCAGAAACCGCGGTCGCTGGCATCAGAACCGAAATCGCGTCGAAGCAGGGGGAGCTCAAGACGATGGACCGAGTGGCCCTTCAATCGAAACGTCAGGTGGCTCTCGAGGATCCGGTCTTTCGGGTACCCGACGCAGACGGGGTCGCGCTCGCGAGTGCTGTCGAGGCATTTGAAGGGTTGAGGCGGAGACTCGAGGACTGCGACGGCCGCCTGAACGCGGCGAAAGGCCAACTGCGCCTCGTCGCCGGACATGTCGGTGCCGAACAGCTCGCTCAGCAGGAGGAGGCCGTCAAGTACGCGAGCGATGAAGTGATCGATCGGGAGCAGAACGAGAAGGCTGCCCTGTATCTCCTCAAGGCGATTCAAGAGGCGGAAGCCGCCCGAACGTCTCATCTGGGGCGGACGCTCGCGGGACCGGTCACTGAAACGTTTCGTTCTTTGACCGGCGGGCGATACGGTCAGCTCGGACTCGATCCGGATTTGAAGACTGACGGCATCGCAGCGGTGGGTGCTCCGCGCGACGTGTCAGAACTCTCGGTCGGAACACGAGAGCAGCTCGCCACGCTGATTCGCCTCGCCGTTGCGGGCCACTTGAAGACCGCGCTGATCCTTGATGATCAGTTGGTGCACAGCGATGAAGAGAGGCTGCGTTGGTTCCGAGAGAAGCTGCGTGCATCCGTAGTGGACCATGAACACCAGGTGATCGTGTTTACGTGTCGACCTGGTGACTATCTTCAAGATGGAGCCGTGGCAGGTGACGACCCCTCGGTCTCAGTCGTAGACCTCCATGCAGCAATCTCGTCGGTCACTCCTGTGCCACATGCAGCGCACGGCGCCTTCGTGCAGCAGATCGGCTGATGCGCGTGGACTTGCGAATCCCAGATACCTTCACCGACAGGCTCGCCCAGTTCACGAGCGACGAGCAGAGGGCTGTCCAGTCGCCAGCGTCCTCTGGCACGAGGCGCACACCTCGGCGACGCGGCGATGAAAGTGTTCCGAGTGTGAAAAGTAGGCCTGTGCCGTGCGATCATGAAGACTCCGTCATCGGCAACAACGCGACGACGCCTCAAGGTGATGTATGGCTAGCGGAAAGCTGTTGCGACAGCTGATCAAGTATGGCGCACGCGGTGACGTCACCTCTTTTCGGGCGGCGGCTGAAGCTGCTATCTCTGAAGAGCGGGAAAAGCAGCATCACTTGCTGGCGAACGACCTGGAACGGATGCTCTACGCCGATCACATGTCGCTGGACAGCCGACTGCGTGAACTGCACCCGGCCACGGAGTTGCCACGCGCCAAAGATGGGGAATTGCCGCTTCTAGAAGAGCGACCCGTCGTACGCGAGGAACACGACATTGTTCTTGACGTCGCGACGAGTCTTGCTCTGCAAGGCATCATTCGCGAGCATCAGCGCGCGGATGTGTTGCGCTCTCACGGGTTGCAGCCCGCGCGAAAGCTCTTGTTCGTCGGACCTCCAGGATGCGGCAAGACGCTGGCGGCGGAGGTCATCGCCAGTGCGCTGTCAATGCCGCTCGTTCTGGTTCGTCTCGACTCTTTGGTGTCGTCATTCCTTGGCGAGACCGCTTCCAATCTGCGCCGCGTGTTTGACTTTGTCTCCAAGACACCGGTCGTCGCGCTGTTCGACGAGGTGGATGCGCTGACGAAGGACCGCGGAGATAGCGCCGACCACGGCGAGCTGAAGCGAGCGGTCAACGCGGTGCTTCAGATGATGGACAGCTACCGCGGATCGAGCATCCTGGTCGCGACGACGAACTACGAATCCATTCTCGACCGCGCCGTATGGCGACGGTTTGACGAAGTTCTCAGATTCGACAAGCCGGATGAGCCCCAGATCGGTCAGGTGCTTGCCCTGAAGCTGGCCGGCGTCCGGCGCAATTTCGAGCTGGACGATGACGCAGTCCGCTCGCAGTGTGTCGGTTTATCCCACGCCGACATCGAACGCGTGCTGCGTCGAGCGGTCAAGGATATGGTGCTCGCAGGCGACGAGTTCCTCGAGGTGCGTCACATCAAGGCGGCGCGGGCGCGGGAACAAGGCGTGGTTCGCTGAGCGAGTCGGTGAGACGGCCGGATGCCTGAACACCTGCGCATCGCACGAGAGGTGCCCGTCACCGACAGGCACCGCCGACAGGATCGACGTCCACGGTTCCGTCCGGCCGACCCACGTCAGTTCGGGCGGGATCTTGCCGCAAAACTGGAAGCGTCCAAGGCCGGCCTCGCAGAGGACCTGGGCGGCTACGACGAGCGACGCCTGTTGAAGATTGTTCTCCGGCCTGGCGAGTCCAGTCCCGACCTTGAAGCAATTCAGGGCATCGAAGTGGTCAGCCAGGAAGGTCGCTCTCTGGTTCTTGCCTTTGCTGCAGGCGACGGAATGGCGGAGTTCGAGTCTCGGCTAGCGACGCTCATTAGGGACGGCGCCGTGACGCGGGCTCAACTCCTCTATGCGATCGCGGACTTCAGTCACTGGACTCCAGGCGATCGCACCGGTAAGGCCCTTCACGAGAGCGGCTTTCCCGACCATCGCCCTTTCGTTCTCGACGTTGAACTGTGGCCCCAGGAGCGCGTCGATCGACGGGCGCAGATGGTTGACGCCTTTCGCAACTGGCTGAACGCGGAAGGAATCGCCCACCTGGACACGATCGCTCAACCGTCGCTGGTAATGGTCAGAGTGCGGTGCAATCGAGAGCAGGCCGATCGTCTTCGTGCCCATCGAGACGTGCGCACTGTGGATCTTCCGCCTCGCTTCGGGATCGAGCTGCGAATGCTGCTCGCCGATGTCGGCGAGATTCCAGCGCCGGTTCCGCCGTTGGATGGAGCCCCAGCCATCGCGGTCCTAGACTCTGGACTCACGGCCGGGCACCCGCTATTGCGTCCCGCAGTAGGCGACGCGCAGGGATTCGTGCCGCCCGAGCGTCTTGTTGGCGATTGCTTGCCGCAAGGGCACGGCACATTCGTGAGTGGCTTGGCGCTGTATGGCGACGTTGCGGCTTCTATTCGAGCTGGACGCTTCGTTCCAATGCTGCGCCTTCTTTCGGCAAAGGTCTTCAAAGACGACGGGACGGACCATGCGGAGTTCGTGGAACGCGCCGTAGAGGAGGCGGTTGAATACTTCCGACGGGAGTACGGATGCCGCGTCTTCAACCTCAGTTACGGCGATTTGAACAAGGTGTACGACGGACGACACCTGCGAGGGTTGGCCTACACACTGGATCGACTCTCTCGGGCGCTGAACGTTCTCTTCGTGACATCAACCGGCAATCGCCCTTTGATGGAGCTCCCGGAGCTTGTGAGGGAACAATACCCGGGGTATCTATTCCAAGCCGCCGGGCGGCTCCTTGACCCAGGCACTGCACTCAACGCGCTCACCGTCGGCGGTTTGGCCGAACATGACGTTACGACGGATGCGCAGCGCTATCCGAATCATCTCGAGGATGTGCCGCTGGCGCGGAGTGGCCAGCCCTCGCCCTTTACGCGGTGTGGTCCGTCTGTCAACGACGCGATCAAGCCAGACTTTGTCGAGCACGCCGGCAATGTTGCTGTTGATCGCCACCGTAGGCTACACACTCGAGGGCTTGGCGTGCTCTCCTTCAACAGCGGCTTCGCGAACGAGCGTCCCTTCTGCGCGGCGGCTGGAACCAGCTATGCCGCACCAGTTGTTGCGCATAAGGCGGCACGGCTCCTGACGGAACTGCCTGACGCATCGCCAAATCTAGTACGCGCGCTTCTCGGCGCCCATGCCGGTTGGCCGCCATCGTCAGTTGGACTGCTCAACCCAAACGACAGTGCGGACGGGCGGGGCCTGCTGCTGCGCGCGGTTGGGTATGGCCAGGTTGATGACCAGGCACTGTACCAATCCCTTGACCGCAGAGTGACGTTGATCACAGAGGAACGGATTGAAACCGATTGCCATCACTTCTTCGAAGTGCCGGTGCCAGCGTCTTGGTGGGAGGGTGCGCGCAGGGAGCGGTCGGTCAGCGTCGCATTGGCGTATACGCCAGAGGTGCGGACCACGAGACTCGAATATCGGGCGACGAAGATTAGATTCACGTTCGTCAGCGCAGACAATCTCGACGACGTCTCCGCCGCGTTCAGGCGTAACCGCGATGATGGCATGCCGGAGCGGGTGTCCAACCGGTGGATCAGCAGCGAACAGCGGAACAGTGGAACGCTGCAGGTGTCGCGCTGGGACTTCAAGGGTCGCATCAAGGCCAGCCGGCTGTTCGTCGTCGTGACACGCCAGGACCTGCCGTGGTGCACGGTCGCGGATCAACCAGAGAGCTACGCCCTGGCGATTGTCCTGGACGATCGACAACATGCCGAAGTGAACCTGTACAACGAAGTGCGGGCGATGCTGCAAGGCCGCGCCCGGGTGCGCCTCCAGATTTGACGCTGACACGGTTCAAGTGTGGACTGAGACCGATGCTGAACCCTTCTGGGCGTTGTGAGCTGAGCTGACGGCATGGAGTTCCGCATCGCCGACACATTCACCGACAGCCTCGCTCGACTGACCGGCGACGAGCAGAAGGCAGTCAAAACGAGCGCGTTCGACCTCCAGCTCAATCCTGCGAGCCCTGGCCTGAGCTTTCACCGTCTCGACAAGGCGCGGGACAAGCGGTTCTGGTCGGTGCGCGTCGGAAGTGATCTTCGACTGATTGTCCATCGGAGCGAGAACAGCCTCTTGCTCTGCTATGTCGATCACCACGACAAGGCCTACGACTGGGCTGAGCGTCGGAAGCTTGAGACGCATCCGACGACGGGCGCCGCGCAGTTGGTCGAGATCCGCGAGACGGTCAAGGAGATCGTCGTGCCGGTTTACGTGCCAGCGAGGGCCGCCGCGCCATCGAGAACCCCTGAGCCCCTGCCGTTGTTCGCCAACGTCGCCGACGACGACCTGCTGGTCTACGGTGTGCCCGCAGAGTGGCTCGATGACGTCAAACAGGCGACGGAAGCCTCCCTGCTCGCGCTGAGTGACCATCTGCCGGCGGAGGCTGCGGAGGCGCTGCTCGAACTGGCTACCGGCGGCAAACCGCGACCCGCTGCGCGCGTCGCCTCGGAGGTGAGTCCGTTCGAGCATCCGGACGCGCAGCGTCGCTTCCGGATCATGGCCAACCTCGAGGAGCTTGAGCGCGCGCTCGAGTTCCCGTGGGACAAGTGGACTGTCTTTCTGCACCCGGAACAGCAACAGTGGGTCGAACGGGACTACAGCGGGCCGGCTCGCGTGGCCGGATCGGCCGGCACAGGCAAGACCATCGTGGCGCTCCACCGAGCCGTGCATCTGACCCGGTCCCATCCCGAGGCCCGCACGTTGCTAACGACGTTTTCGGACCCGCTGGCGCACGCTCTGCACGGAAGGCTGAAGCGCCTGATCGGCAACGAGCCCCGGCTCGGGGAACGCATCGACGTGCACTCGCTCAACGCCATCGGTGAGCGCCTCTATCGCCTGCACCTCGGCCAGGCTTCCATCGCTAAGCGCGATACGGTGGCTCAACTCGTCGGAGAGGCATCTGCGGCGATCGGCGGTCACAAGTTCAGCCAATACTTCCTGCTGACAGAGTGGGAACAGGTCGTGGACGCCTGGCAGCTCGAGGAGTGGGACGCCTACCGTGACGTCGCGCGGCTCGGACGAAAGACCAGGCTACCAGAGGCTCAGCGCAAGGTCCTGTGGATGATCTTCGAACGAGTCCGAGCGCGACTCCGTACACGGCACGAAGTCACCTACGCGGAGCTGTTCACCCGCCTGGCCGGTGAGATCGTGAAGAAGGATCGCGTCCCGTTCGATTACGTCGTCATCGATGAAGCTCAGGACCTCACCGTCGCGCAACTCAGATTCCTCGCCGCACTAGGTGGGACCCGGCCCGATGCTCTGTTCTTCGCCGGCGACCTCGGGCAGCGCATCTTCCAACAGCCCTTCTCGTGGAAGGCCCTCGGTGTGGACGTGCGAGGGCGCTCGCGCACGCTTCGTGTCAACTACCGCACGTCGCACCAGATCCGAATGCAAGCCGACCGGTTGCTCGGCCCAGTTGTTACTGATGTGGACGGCAATGCCGAGGAGCGCTCCGACACCGTCTCGGTCTTCAACGGCCCGAGCCCCACGATTCTGTCCTTCAAGACCGAGGCGGAGGAGTGCCGCGCCGTGGGCGGCTGGATTGCGGAGCGCGGTAAGGACGGCGTCCTGCCCCACGAGATCGGCGTGTTCGTTCGGTCAGCCGCGCAGCTCGATCGTGCGAAGACGGCCGTTCGGGACTCCGGCCTCGCGTGTCGAGTGCTCGACGAGCACGCCGAGACGGCGAGCGACAAGGTCTCGATCTGCACGATGCACCTCGCGAAAGGATTGGAGTTCCGAGCCGTCGTTGTCATGGCATGCGACGACGAAGTTATCCCGTTGCAAGAGCGGATCGAGACCGTTGGCGACGACGCCGACTTGCACGAGGTCTACGACACGGAGCGCCATCTCCTCTACGTGGCCTGCACGCGAGCGCGGGACCGGCTGTTGGTTACATCCGTCGAGCCCTCCTCCGAGTTCATCGATGACATGCGGGACTGAGGTTCCTCGCCAGGCGTCGGCAGTTCGAACCAGGAGTGACGTCACAGCCTGTCCAGAGTGACCGTGATATGTACGACGATCCCGAAGATGTCGAATCGCTACGGCTCCTGCAGACAAAGGGCGGGATGAAGGTGCGCGGCGCGAGCAAAGGTCCGCTGTTCGAGTACCCGGCGATCGTCCGATGGGACGGACCGTCGCTTGACTCTGACATCGTCGTTGTGGACTTCGAAACAACCGGACTGAGTGCCCGCCACGATCGCATCATCGAGATTGCGATGGCGAGGCTGAATCCAGAGGGAGAGCTTGTCGCGGAATTCGCGACAGTTGTGGACCCTGGCCACCAATCCCTTGGTGCCGCGCACATTCACGGGATCACGTCGGCCGATCTGGTTGGCGCACCCGCGTTCGAAGACGTCTACGACACACTGTGCGACTTTCTGGACGGTGCGGTCGTTGTCGCTCACAATGCGACGTTCGAAGAATGGTTCCTCGGCCACGAGTGCCTGCGGGCCAGATTGCCGTTGCCTCGCAACCACGCCATTGACTCGTTGTGGTTGAGTCATCTGTTGACGAACAGGCCCGGCCATAGCGTAGCGGACATGGCTGTGCACACTGGTTTCGAACAGTACAAACCCCATCACGCGATCGGAGATGTCTACGCAACGCTGGACATCATCCAGCCCATTCTCCGCCGACGGCCGCACTTCGTGTGGCGGACGCGCATGCCGCATGAGTCACGAGTGCCGACCGTGACGTGCGAGCTGCGACCGCGTTAGAGCGGGAGTGATTTGAGGGGCGAAGCCCGGTTCAAGAGTGTCTCGAGGTCTGCCGCGGGAGTCGTATGGCGATGGGGCCGCACATGCTTCGTAGCGGTGGCGCGAGCGATTCCGCTCTGCGAACCAGTCAAGTCCACTCGTCGACGAACTCCGGGGAAAGGTTCTTCATCGACGTCGTCGGGCGACAGCCCAAAGGTCTCGTCCGACCTCGGAGAAATCCACCCGGCTCGCTTTGGATGAACGGACAAGGTGACGCTCGATAAGAACGAACGGAGGCTGTGCGTTGACCGATGTTGTTCCAGCCCATCATTTGAATGGATACTACGCTGGTTTCCGACCCCACACCATCCATGAGCGCACTCCACGACATCGTATTGACTCGACTTGCGGACAGCGGCCACGCGAACGCCTCGTGGGCGCTGCTGCTCCTCGCCGCGCTGGACGGAGAGTCCACGCTGACGGCATTTCTGGAACGGGCCGCGACGAGCGTGCCGAGTGCCGCGCCTACGACCGCCGCCAATCCCCAGCCGAAGCCAGAGACGCCCGGCGT
>JBEBGB010000775.1:0-2557 GCA_040081675.1 Vicinamibacterales bacterium | reverse complement strand
TCCCAGCCAATTTTCAGTTTCGTTGCCTTCGACCAGCAAGTCGAACGGCTTAACGTAAGCAACTGAAAGGCTTCCGCGATCGAAAGTCGAGTTCGATACCAGCGTTTTCAGCAAACGCGCCTGTTCACGCGGATCCTGCCGAATGAACAGATTGTGGGCGTTTTTCGCGAGTTCTAGAATCTTCGATCCTGTAGCGGCGTAGTCACGGCTGGCGCGCTCGTGGCGAGCCGTCTCGCGGCGAACAGACGCGAGCTCTGCCTCCCACTCTCCGGACTTCCTCACCCAGAGTTCGTCGGTGATGCGGGCGGCCAGACGGTCGTCATACGCTCTGTCGAGCTTCGCCTGTACGGCCAGGTACTGCTGCTGAAGCTGCATCACGGCGGTCCGATGGAAGCGCTCCTTGTCGTCCTGGCTCTCCCGCAAGGCCTCGGCGATCCAGTCGGCCACGTCGACCGGCACCTGTACGCGCTTGACGACGTCGGCGAAGAGCCGTGAAAGTTCCTCTTCGCGAACGTACGTGTTGCCGCACGCACCTCGGCCGCCCGTGCAGTGGTAGTACACGTAGCGGCCTTTTTTGATTTCGGCCGTCAAGGCACAGCCGCACCGGCCGCAGGTCACCAAACCCGTGAAGGCATGCTGTCGCTTCGTGTACTTGGGACGATTCGCGCCCTCGAACACTTCCTGAACCTGCTCAAAAAGGCTCATCGCGATGATCGGTTCGTGGTGCCCCTTGTAGCGCTTCCCCTTCCAGAGAAACTCGCCAGCGTAGATCGGGTTTCGCAAGATCCGGTGAACCTCAGACTTCGCCAGGCGCCGGTTTGAACGTGGGTGAGTCAGACCGATCTCGCCGGCGATCCGCGTGACCTCCTTCAGCGACACGTCGCCATCCGCGTAACGCTCGAAGAGCTGCGCCACAAACGGGCCACGCACCGGATCGACTTCGATCCGGCGAATCTCGAGGTTGTTCACGTAGCCGACGTGCGCCACCGTCGGCCAGTGGCCCTGCTCGGCCTTCTCACGCATGCCCTTCCGAACTTCCTCGGATAGGTTGTCAATGTAGTTCTTGGCCATCAAGACGCGAATTCCGTGCATGAACTTCTCGGAGGACCGAGAGTCGTCTGACAGGATTACGCCTTCCTTGACCAGATGCACCTCGAGCTCGAGGTCGCCGATCGTCACCCAATCCTTGATGTTGCGGTACAGACGATCGGTCTTCTCGACGAGCAGCACTGGCTTGGGAGAGTGGTACTCGTGGAGAAACGTCACCATCTCGCCGAAGGCTGTGCGCCCCGCTCGCTTGGCTGTCTCGATGTCCTCGAACTCCCGAACGATCTGGAGACCTTGCTGCGTTGCGTACTCCGTGAGCAGCTTCCGCTGCGCCGGAATCGAAAAGCCTTCCTTCTCCTGCTCCTTCGACGACACCCGCACGTACAGAACGGCTTCGCGGGCGGTACTTGGAAGGTTCGTAGCTTGCTGCGGAGCCGGGTTCTTCATGGCTGGTGGAATTCAGGGACTTCCTGCGACTCATTCTGTGTGAGTCTCTGGTCCCATTCTCGCAGAATTGCAAAGTAGCCGGCCAGTCTTTCGCGACTCTGCCGCTCGTCCTCCGGTGAGTCCTCAACGGCCAGGGGAATGATGGACACGTCGCCCAAGCGGTCGTTGTCACGACTTCGGTTGGCCTTTTTATGGGGCGACCCGATCTGTCCTTTTCGCGCAGCCATTGAGGTTCTGCCTCGCCAGCGAATCGCCAGTGGGCGGTCCCGGGCGCCGCCACGATGGCGGCGTCCGGGCTTGGTCCACCTACGAAGCGGCCTCCGCTACTTGTTCGCCCTCGTACTCGGCGTACGCCTGCAGCACGAGATCACGCACGCGCTCCTGCCCGGCCGCATCAGCGGTCGGACGCAGCAGCGCAAAGCTGCGACGCTCACCGTTGACCGAGTACTGGCGCGCGGGGAACGTGACGTTGCGGCCACTGCCGCTGCGGCGCTCCCACACGGCAAACCCGATCAGCTTCAAGCCGTCGAGCACGCCGTCGCTGAAGTGCAGCTCGGCATCCGCGAGTTTGCCGGGCGGGTTGGCTTTGTCGTTCGGAACGATCTTGACGACCATGATGTGACCTCCTGAAAAGCTCGCCTCCTCGGCGAGCGGTTGACGCCGACGAGTGAACGCGAGTCACGCCGCGACCTGGCTGGCGGTTGGGGCCTGAAGCCGTTGCCAGAGCCAGTGCTGCAGCGTGTTGAGGCCGACGAGCTTGGGATCCGCCGACAGCAGCGGGTGCTGTTGACCGCGGTACTTCGCTCGTTGCCAGGCGAGCTCCATCGCATCCACAAGCACAAGGCGCGCGTGTGCCTTGGCGCGGGACGGATCGAGCGTGATCGGCTCCGCCGCGAAGCTGACGACGTCCGCGAATGTGGCGGCGTGCAGCGTGACCGTCGCTGGTGAGTCCAGCTCGGTGGGAGCCGTGGTGACGAACGCGAAGTAGATCCGCGTGTGGTGGCCGATCGTCACCGTGATGTTGGGTGTGAGCGACCGTTCAGTCATGGGGTTCTCCTTTCTT
>JBEBGB010000774.1:0-2562 GCA_040081675.1 Vicinamibacterales bacterium | reverse complement strand
TTGAGAGATCCGCTGGCCGATGCGTGCGTCAGTCCCGCCCATCGAGCGGTCCGGTGGTCTGAAGCTTTTCAGATCCGGGAAGAGCACACCGCGGAACAGGTTTCCGCGATGAAGGAGTGTTGCTGGCGTGATCCATGTACGGCCACCAGCCCACCCGGCAACGTTTGGCGGATCAAAGAGACTCTGGCCTAAGCTGGCCGTCATCTGGCCGAAGTCGGGCACCGTCGGTATTTCACGCAGCCCCATCTTCTTGTAGGTCGACACGACGAGAGGCACCGGACTTTTTATCTGGGTGCCTGTGGACGGCGCGCTATAGAAGTCGCGCGAGAGGAAGATCCGCTTCAGCAGCGGCTTGAGCTGATATTTGCCGTCCCGCAAGGTGCGGCCCAGTTCAGTTCTCACGGCCGGTGAGATGTCGTCGCGGACGAAGAAGCGATACATCTTGGCTGACACGAACTCCGCCGTCACCGGCTGCGCCAGGATGGTGTCGATGACGTCTTCGCCGTCGAGCGGGCCGGTCCGGCCGAGGAACGTCTTGTTGCCAGGATCGTGCTGGTTCTGGTCGAACTTGAAGCGCAGGACATCGTTGGTCCATCCAGTGAACGACCGCGCGGCCTCACGGACGTCTCGTTCGGAATAGTTGCCGACGCCCATGGTGAAGAGCTCGAGCAACTCTCGTCCGAAGTTCTCGTTCGGGTGGGACCGGATGTTCTCGCCGTTATCGAGATAGACCAGCATCGCCGGATCCTTGAGGAGTCCGACCAGCAAATCGCGGAAGTTGCCGGACGCGTGCGCGCGGAACATCAGATGCTGCTGCAGCATCATCCGGTAATCGCGCACCTTGTTCTCGCCGGTGGCGAAGTGACCATGCCAGAACAGGGTGAGCTTCTCTTCGAGGGGCCGCTCACTGACGAGCATGCGGTTGGCCCACCACAAACCAAGACGCTGCGTTTCTATCTGGTTCGCCGCGAGGCTGTAGAAGAACTTGTCGACCACGGGCTGCAGCCGACGCTGCGCGCCCATAGGCAGCATTTTCTCGCCCAGGCCCTCCCCATGTTCGCGCGCGATGCGAACCGCTTCGGCACGGCTCGGCGGGAACGGATCCATGCCGGGGTCCCAGATCACCGATTCGTCGAACGGTTGCAGCGTGTTGGGGACCGTCTCGTAATCGACGAGATGGTCGACGGCTTGCTGCGGCGTCATGGCCGCCATGCGAGCGATCGCGTCAGGTGTTGCCCCAAAGCCCGCACGCTCGATGAGGTGCGCTGCCGTGGCGTAAGTCCAGTCGGGTGTCGTAATCGGCGAGAGGTCGTTGGTCCAGTCCGGGCCGGCGGCCGTCGCTGTAACAGCTAGTCCGAGCGCCGCGATGAGTGACGACAGAGCCAAGGTAGAAGAGACGCGTGTCATCATCCGAACGAGACCCTCCTGACGGTGGCCGATGTTACTTCACCGAGGGCCAGGCCGCTCGGGGAAATACAAGAGAGAGAGAAGGGTCACGTTCGAGGTGCTCGAGCGCGGAACCGTCGCTGAAGACGGCGGACAAAAGGCGAGCCAGCTCGGACAAATTGAGGTTACTGTGACTTTCATGCGACAGAAGGCTCTGAAGGGCGCGGTGGCAATTGGGCTGACGATTGCCGCAACCGCAACGATCAGTCGTCACCCAGGGGCAGCGCAGGGTGGCGCCGCTGAATTGGTTGTGGTGCTTCAGCCTGCGCGAGTCTTTGACGGTGTGGAGATGCACGAAGGGTGGGGCGTTCGCGTGCGCGGCGAGCGTATTGACGGCGTCGGACCTCTGGCGTCAGTTGCGGCGCCGTCGGCGCGCACGATCGAACTGCCCGGTGCGACGCTCATGCCAGGTCTCATCGAGGGACACTCGCACATCCTGTTGCATGCCTACGACGAGACGAGTTGGAACGACCAGGTGCTGCGCGAAGGGATAGCGCTTCGAGCCGCACGTGCGGTGAATCACCTCGAACGAACTCTGGCTGCAGGCTTCACGACAGTTCGCGACCTGGGCACTGAAGGTGCTGGATATGCGGACGTCGAGTTGAAGCAGGCCGTCAACGAGAGGATTGTGCAAGGTCCCCGTATCCTCGCTGCGACACGCGCCATTGTTGCAACTGGCAGCTACGCGCCAAAGGGATTTGCCCTTGAATGGCGTGTCCCACAAGGAGCGGAGGAAGCCGACGGTGTCGACGCACTGACTCGCGTGGTGCGTGATCAGATTGGGCACGGGGCCGACTGGATCAAGTTGTACGGCGACTATCGATGGGGTCCGCTGCCGGGTGCGCACCCCACGTTCTCACAGGAAGAGATGACCCTGGCGGTGAACACCGCGAAGAGCGCGGGCGTGCCGGTGGCCGTGCACACCAGCACGGTCGAAGGCATGCGGCGGGCGACGCTGGCCGGCGCCGAGACCATCGAGCACGGTGACGAGGGAACGCTCGAGATCTTCAAGTTGATGGCTGAGCATCACGTGGCGCTGTGCCCAACCCTGGCAGCCGGCGACGCGACGGCGCAATACGCGGGTTGGAAGAAGGGACAGCAGCCGGAACCGGAACG
>JBEBGB010000773.1:0-2571 GCA_040081675.1 Vicinamibacterales bacterium | reverse complement strand
ATGTCTTCCCCCTACATCGACGGTCTCAAGATGCTCGGCCGCCGCGAGCTGTCTGAAGCGCAGGTGCGGCAGCGACTCGCGCGAAAAGGGCACGGCGACGAGGACATTGACGCGGCGATTCAACGACTCAAGGCCGAGCGGGCTCTGGACGATGCTCGCGTGGCCGACGCGATCGCGCGCACGGAGATCACCATCAAACGACACGGCAGAATGCGCGTGCGTCGACAAATCGAGAGTGCGGGCATCGCGCCGGCATTGGTGAAACAGGCTGTCGACCATGCCTTCGGCGAAGTCGATGACAACGCGCTGCTCCAGGCGGCGCTCGGCCGTCGGCTCCGTGGTGACAGGTCCATTTCCGACCAGCGCGAATTCCAGCGGCTCTATCGCTATCTGACAGCACAGGGCTTCGAGTCGGACCGGATTCTCAAGGCTCTCAGCGCGCGTCGAGGCCGCACGGCAACGGATGCCGACGACCTCGATTAGCTGGTACAATCGAGATTTCCCAGAGCCCAGAGCCCAGAAGTCGTTGTCAGGTGTTCCATGATCACAGTTAGCGGTGTGTCGATGCGGTACGGGTCGAAGGTGCTCTTCGACGATGTCACTGCCACCTTTTCCTCGGGACGGCGATACGGACTGACCGGTCCCAACGGCGCCGGCAAGTCGACGTTCATGAAGCTGCTCACTGGCGAATTGATACCCCAGAAGGGCACGGTCAATCGTCCCGAGAAGCTCGGCGTCCTCAGTCAGGACCAGTTTGCCTTCGACAAATTCCGCGTGGTCGATACGGTGATCATGGGTAACAAGCGTTTGTGGACGGCCATGGCCGAGCGCGAATTGCTCTACGAGAAGGGCGCCGACATGACCGACGACGACGGCATGCGGCTGGGCGAGCTCGAAGGAATCGTTGGTGAAGAAGACGGATACAGCGCCGAGAGCGACGCGGCGATCCTGCTTCAGGGTCTCGATATCGACGACGCGCTCCATCACCGGCTGATGGGGGAACTTCAAGGTGGACAGAAGGTGCGTGTGCTCCTGGCGCAGGCGCTATTTGGCAGCCCCGCTGCGCTGCTCCTGGACGAGCCGACGAACCATCTGGACCTCGACTCGATTCACTGGCTGAAAGACTTCCTGATCAAGTACGAGGGCTCGCTGATCGTCATCTCGCACGATCGGCACTTCCTCAACGCGGTCACGACGCACTCGGCGGACATCGACTATCAGACGATCATCACCTACACCGGCGGGTACGACGACATGGTGCTCGCCAAGACCCAGATCCGCTCGCGGGTCGAGTCGGACAACGCGCAGCGCGAGAAGAAGATCGCGCAGCTGCAGGAGTTCATCCAGCGCTTCGGAGCGGGCACACGCGCCAGTCAGACCACTGCGCGCCGCAAGGAAGTCGAGCGGCTGGAAACGACGGCGCTTGCACGCTCGAACATCCAGCGTCCTTACATCAAGTTCACCCAGGCGCGGCCGTCGGGTCGGCTGGCGATGGAGTGCTCGGGCGTCACCAAGAAGTTCGGCCATCAGAAGGTCGTCACCAACTTCGATGCGGTCGTGAACCGCGGCGAGAAGATCGTCCTCGTCGGTCGCAACGGCGTCGGCAAGACGACGCTGCTGAAAGCACTCTTGTCGGACGCCCCCAACCTGCCGCCCGCAAAGCAGGACCTGGACGCCGGCAGCATCAGGTGGGGCCACGAGGTGTCGATCGGATACTTCCCGCAGGACCACAACGGTCTCATCCAGAAGGGCATGACGGCCGTCGAGTGGCTGCATCAGTTCGATCCGGATGCGCATCGACAGGATATTCACGGGTTGCTTGGCCAGATGCTCTTCAGCGGCGAGGAAGGCCTCAAGCCGACCGAGGCCCTGTCGGGCGGTGAGACGGCGCGTCTGCTCTTCTGTCGTTTGATGCTTACCAAGCCGAATGTCCTGGTGCTGGACGAGCCGACGAACCACCTCGATCTGGAGTCGATCAACGCGGTGAACATCGCGCTGCAGAAGTACGAAGGCACCGTGTTCCTCGTGACCCACGACGAAGATTTGATGGACGAAGTCGGCACGCGCGTGTGGCACCTCGAGCCGGGCAAGGTGACCGATTTCAAGGGTACCTACGAGGAGTACGAGCCGACGCTCGCGCGGTAACTATCGGCGGCACGCGTGAATCATGGTCCCTGTCTGCGTCGAAGCGTCGGTGTAGCCTCCGCCTATCGCCCAGCGCCCATCGCCTATGGCCGGTACAATGAACCCGATGACCTCCAACGAGATTCGGCGAACGTTCCTTGATTTCTTCCAGAAGAACGGGCACCGCGTCGTGGCCAGTTCACCGCTCGTCCCGGGCGACGATCCCACGCTGCTCTTCACCAACGCCGGCATGAACCAGTTCAAGGACCTGTTTCTTGGACGGGAGAAGCGCGAGTACACCCGCGCCACGACCTCGCAGAAGGTGATGCGCGTCAGCGGCAAGCACAACGACCTCGACAACGTCGGGCCGTCACTGCGCCACCACACGTTCTTCGAGATGCTCGGCAACTTCTCGTTCGGCGACTACTTCAAGGCCGACGCCATCGA
>JBEBGB010000772.1:0-2575 GCA_040081675.1 Vicinamibacterales bacterium | reverse complement strand
GTGAGGCTGTCCTTGTCGACGCCGAGCGAGGCGTGCGTGAGGCCAGCCTCGGCAAACGCATGCATCGAGCGAATGATCAAAGCCGAGGCAAGACCGCGTCCACGCCACTCGGGCAGGGTGCCGAGGTTGTCGATCCAGCCGTCGCGTCGCCCCAGCAATTCGTCGTCGGCGGGCGTGCGGTGATTGAGCGAGTAGGCGACGACTCGATCGTTGTCGTCCAGCGCGACGAACGAACGCTCGGCGTAACTGCCAAAGCCGCGGACCATTGACTTCCAACTGTGAAGCGGTGTCGGAGTAGAGCCCCAATGGTCGGCAAAGGCCGCGTTCTTGACCAGCAAGATCTCTTCGTCTCTGTCGTCTGGCCATGGCAAAATTCGCACGCCCTCCGGCTCGGTGATCGCGGGCAGATCGGTAAGAGGACGCAACAGTTCCTCGAATTGGCGCGCCTCGCGAAAGCCGAGACGTTCGAACAATCTGCGCGCGTCGACCGCCGATTCGTGCAACTCGATGCGCAGGTACTTGTCGAGTGGGTTCCCCGACGAACGCAACTGTTCCGTCCCCCGCGCAACTGCCCACACCATCAGCTCATGACCGATGCCGCGACCGCGATGATCCGGATGGACGCTGCCGATCAGGTAGCAACGTTCCAACCGCTCTTCACTGGGCAGATGCATTGTGCGGACGTAGCCCACTAGCTCGCCGTCCAGAACCGCCAGGCGCAGATTGGCGGTCAGGTCGCCGACATCGTCAAGTTCTTCCGCAAGCTCCTCTACCTCCACGACCTGTGGAATGTCGTCGGCGCGATTGCAGGTGTTGAGTAATGCGCACAACGCCGGCAGGTCGGACCGCTCGGCCATTCGATGTTGCGCAGCACTTCGGGTAGCAGACATACCGCCGACGATAGGCAGGCGCCGCCTCGCGAACGGCGGCATTTTCGTCTGCGAGATATTCAAGATGGGGCTTGTTCGTTGACGGTTTGCTGCCGATAGCTGTACGCATGTCCTCTGTCCGTGGGCCCCTCGATCCAGCTTCATTTCGTGACGTATTGCGCGCGGCCAAGTTGGGCGAGGAATGGGCAATTGAGCAGCTGTTCATCGACCTGCAACCAAGGCTCATGCGGTTCTTGACCGGGCTCGAGCCTGGTGCCGCTGACGATCTCGCCGGCGACGTATGGCTGGGGATGGCTCGTGGCATTAGCGGTTTCGAAGGGGACTTGGCCGGTTTTCGAGCCTGGGTGTTCACCATTGCCCGCCGGCGAGTGGCCGATCACCGTCGTTCGGCAGGTCGCCGTCCCGCCACACCTACTGAAACCGAGTTCTTCAATTCCATCCGAGACGCCAGCGATACGGCTACTCAGGTCATTGAGAACCTCTCCGGGCAGGAAGCCGTTGACCTGATCACCTCTTCGCTTCCCGATGAACACGCTGAACTGCTGCTGCTGCGGGTGCTCGGCGAACTGGATGTGTTGCAGGTCGCCGAGATTCTGGGGCGGTCGCCAAATTGGGTGCGGGTGACGCAGCATCGTGCGTTGCGACGCCTCGCCGACGTCCTGGACAACGCTGTTCGTGACGGAAATTCTCGAGATCTTGTAATTCCGCAGCCGGAACCGGCGATCTACACATCGTGACGGATAACCGACTTCGGATCCTTGCCGATGGTCTTTTCGATGGCGGCCTCGCGGCCGACGTCGCGCCCAAGGATCTGCGGGCCGCCGTCAATGTGTTGACTGCTGCTGGCCGGCCCGGCTCGGAGGCCGAGTTAGCCACCATGGCAGCGCGGGTGCGGCAGTTCTCTACCGAGGTGAACGCAACCCTGAAGGCTTCGCCATCGCCAACGGTTAACGAATCACCGATCCAAACGCCTGTGTTCACAGACCCGGGCTTTCTCACTGACCGCACCGTGCTCGCCGACCCGCTGAGGAGTAATCCAATGTTCGCTACCCGCATCACCCGCAAGGCGTTGACCATCGTTGCGATCACTTTGTTGGCTGCCGGCACCGCGGCAGCGGCAGCGGGTGGAGCGTTGCCGATGTTCGAGGAAGAAGCCGCGGAGGTGGTCGTTGAGCACAACAACGACGACAACGTGATCCAGGATGGCACTCACGATTCCGACAGCAGTCGACCAGCCGTTAACGACTCAATGCCAGGACAGTCCGCTGGGGCCGCAGCTGCCGCCGTTGTCGAGCCGGCAGCCGAAGTGGTCGACTTCAACGGCAAGTGCGTTTCATGGGCAGTTGGCTCTGCGGAGGAAGTGGCGAGTTCGTCCTTCGTTGAGCTTCAAGCTGCGGCAGCGACGGCTGGTCTGACGATCGACGAGTACTGCGCCATTTTGATTCCGACGGGTACGTCTGACGAGTCGGCCATCGCGCCAGAGCCTGAAGACGAGACCCCGGCTGACGCCAAGAGCGATGACGAGACACCGGCGGACAAGCCAGCTGACGACACCCCAGCAGCTGACGATGACGACGCTGACGACGACAAGGGCAAGGGCGACGACAAGGACAGCAAGGACAAGGACAGCAAGGACAAGGACAGCAAGGACAAGGACAGCAAGGACAAGGACAGCAAGGACAAGG
>JBEBGB010000771.1:0-2576 GCA_040081675.1 Vicinamibacterales bacterium | reverse complement strand
CCGCGCCTGCCTCGGCGTTCAGCAGCAGCCGCTCCTGAAACTCTGGCAGAAACAGTCCGTACGCGTACTGATACGAGGCGAGCAGATCTTCCCCGCTCCGAACCATGTCCGGCAGCTTCGCCCAACGCGTCTGCGGTGGGATGGCCGTGCGCGAGGACCCGGAGAGCACGCGGGACACGCACCCGGCGCCGAACTGCTTCGCCCACTCCGGAACGAAGCGTCCACGCCGCGCCCACCGCTGCATCAAGGGCAGCGTCCGAAAGGTCGGATAGCCGCCAAACAGCTCGTCTCCGCCCGTGCCGACGAGAGCCACCGTCAAGCCAGCGTCGCGAACGGCTTTCGAGATGAAGTAGGAATTCAAACCGTCGAAGGTTGGCTGGTCGAGCGTATCGATGGCCGTTTCGAGCGCAGCCGAGAACTGGTGTTCGGTCAGGATGATCTCGCGATGCTCGGTCCCGATAGCCTTGGCGATCTCCCTGGAGAAACGACCTTCGTCGAATTGCGCTTCTTCGAAGGCGAGCGTGAAGGTGTGGACGGGAGACCGGTTCGCACGCTGTGCCAGGTTGGCGACCGCACCCGAGTCGATCCCGCCAGACAGGAAGATGCCAAGCGGCACGTCACTGATCATGTGCAGCTTGACGCTGTCCGTGATCGTCGCCTTCAGCTCCTCGTCAGAAATGGCAGGCTGACCGGCATTGGTACCGATGTGCCAGTACTTCCGCGCGCGCAGCGTCGTTCCCCTTGCGTCGAGCACACGAATCTCGCCGGGCTGCATCAGTTCAACGCCTGCCACGGACGTGTGCGTGCCGGCGACGAAGCCGTTCCAGAGAATGGAGGCGAGGGCACGAGGGTCGAGTCGTGAGCGACCAAGAAGCCGTGAAGCCAGGACGGCGCGCAGTTCGGAGGCAAACAGCAGCGACCACTCGCCGTTGGCATCCGGATTCCGGCAGATATACAGCGGCTTGATACCAAGCGGATCGCGCGCCATCGTGAGGCGCCGTTCCTGGTCATCCCACATCGCGAACGCAAACATTCCGCGCAGCTTGCTGACGGCGTCGGGACCGTCGAGCCCCAAGAGCCTGAGCATCACCGCCGTGTCGCCGGTGGACGTGAAGCGCTCGCCGCGTCCTTCGAGCTCCTGTCGAAGTGCCTTGAAGTTGTAAATCTCACCGTTGAAGACGAGGGTGTTCGCGTGGCCGCGAACCGTATCGGTCATGGGCTGATCGGCCGCATGCGATAGATCGATAATCGCCAGCCTCCGATGGCCGAACATGCAGCCGTGGCCGCGATCGTCCAGGGAGCTGGTCCAGAACCCTTCGCTATCGGGCCCTCGATGCGCGATGGCGCGCGTCATGCGAGCCAGCGCTTCTCGATTGTGGCTGGTGACGCCGCCGACGATGCCCGCTATGCCGCACATGAACGAGGATTAGCGTCGTCCGACCGGAACCCAGAGGGACAAGCCAACGCGAAACAGATTTCGGCTGAAGCGCGGGTTGAAGCCTTGTGCGAGTTGCGGCGTCTTGCTGAAGTCGTAGAAGTAGTGCAAGTACTCGGCGGTCGTCGCCCATCGCTGGTTGAGCGCGACGCGCAGGCGTGCATTTCCCGTATAGGTCGTGAAGTTCTGTGACGCGGTGGCGAGAGAGGGCTCGCCCGTCGAATACGACAGCGCCGAGGTGAAGTCGGCACGCCGAGCCAGGAAGCCGTTGGTCGACACGGTCCAGGCGTCGGAAAAGATGGGGCCAGCCAGGCCTGCAACGATGTCGCTGCCTCGGCGATACGACCCCACGAGCTGCCACGTCTCGCCCATCTGGTGGGCAAGCGACCCATCGACAAGCACGCGAAGCTGCCTGGTGGACACCAGCAGGTTGGTCGGCGTCGGCGCCTCGAGCAGTGCTGAGCCTGTCTTCAAGGTGAACGACGTGCGGCGCGAGTCCGACAGCGTGCGGTGCAGGTCGAAACCGATGTCGAGCGTGTGCTCGGCGGGATTGGCGCCCGACGTGGACGTGCCTTGATACTGGGCGTCACGATACCCATAGCCAAGGCGCAGATTTGCACCCGTGTTCAACCGGTAGATGTACACGCCGCCGCCGCCGAGTTCGCGAAACTTGTTGTTGCCGGTGCGGTCAGCGAGAAAGCGTGTCAGCTTCACGCTGCCACTGAAGGTGAGATCGCCCCGTGGGCTCATCCGGCGCGAGATCTGGCCACTCGTGGAATTGGCGTAGGAACGATTGTCGTTGACGGCGTAGTCGGTGGACACCGGGAGAACCTCGCCGAGCGCCGGCGGCACCGCGCTGACGAAGATACCCAGGAGGTCGACAGGCGCGAAGGAAAACGCCTGATTGACGCGCAGGTCCGTGCGGCGGGTCATCCGAGCCGAGACGCCCGCGCCAGCGTGATAGTCGGACGCAAGGAACCTGTTCAGATCGGGGTAATAGCGCGCGTTGGCGCCTCCACTGACGTTCGCCTCGAGCCTGCTACCCTTGCGATTGAAGACCAGATCGCCGACCAGCCCGGAATAGAACCCGCCGCTGTCGACAAGCCTTGACGATTCCGGCGATGACGCTTCGGCAAGCCGA
>JBEBGB010000156.1:0-9894 GCA_040081675.1 Vicinamibacterales bacterium | reverse complement strand
CCGCCAAGCGCTGCTGCATCGGTCGGATCCAGCTTCAGCGCGCGCACGTAATCGTCATACGCGATCGAGTACGCATCTGACTTGGCCATCATGTCCGCACGTCCACGCCACTGCGCCGCCGTTGCGTGGTCGCGCCGATCGCGCACGGTCTCAGGCACCGCCGCGGGATCGCTCGCGGCGGCAAGCGACGCATCGTTGTTCCCGGCGCTGGCGTTGTGCAGCTCGCGCGGCGCCGAGAACTCGAGCCGCATCCTGTCGTCGTCCAGAATGGCGGCGCCGGCGCTGTAGCGCGCAAGTTCTCCTGGTCCGGCAAGGAAGAGCGACAGCACATGAAACGGTTCGGTCGCTCCCACCTCCGCCAGATCAGCCGCTGCGTGGCCGCGCGTCCAATGCTTCTCGATGTTGTCCAGTTTGGGCACAATCGGATCGAGCGACGCCACCATGAGCACATCGTTGTCGTTCACCATCCACGCGGTACCGTTCGGGAAGACCGCTGTGAACGTGGCGACGATCGAGCGCAGGTCCTGCTCGCTCATGGTGTAGGTATGCGCCCACTGGCAGATGATGCCGCCAGGCGCCAGTCGTGCACGCGCACCCTCGAAGAACTCCCGTGTGAAGAGCGACGCCACGCCCGCAATCCAGGGGTTCGACGGCTCCGAGATGATCACGTCGTATTGACGTCGGGTGAGAAGCAGATGCGAACGTCCGTCACCGACGATGAGTTCTGTGCGCGGGTCGGCGAGCGCCTGATGATTCTCCGCGTCGAAGAAGCGCGACGCCTCGACGACCTCGGGCGAAATCTCGATCACGTCGGCGCGCTCGACAGGATGACTGAGTGCTGCGCCAAGTGTCACACCACTGCCGAGACCAACGATCGCCACACGGCGAGGTTCGGGATGCAGGAGCAGCGGCACGTGTGCCACCAGCTTCTGCGTGAGCATGTCGCTGCGATTCGAGGCGTCGGTCTTCCCGTCCACGGCCAGGGTCGTCGTACCGGTGAGTCGCTTGACGGACACGGTCGCTGGTGCGCCGTCTTTGTAATACAGAAGCGTGCCGGCCTCGAGCTGCGTTTCGAGGTCCAGATCCTTCGGCACGTAGGGCGCATACAGATACACGCCGCTCGCCAGGAGCTCGCGATTCCATTCCGGCGCAACGATGATGGCCACAAGCGCGAGCCCGCTCATCACGTAGGCTGCCGCGCGCTGGCGTGGGCGGGGATCGGCGCATAGCACCAGCAGTACTGTCGCTCCGACGAGCACGAACGCAGCCGCCGACAGTGTGGTCGGCAGTCCCAGCCACGGAATCAACACGAATCCTGCCGCCAGCGTGCCCGATACCGAACCGAGGGTGTTGACGGCGTACACCAGGCCGAAGCGTTGAGCCGACGAGTGCGTTGCATCACCAGCCATGGACAGTGCGAGTGGGAACGCCGCACCGAGGCAAATGGCTGTTGGGAGAATGAGCAACGATGTCAGCAGCATGCCCTGACGCAAGAGTGCGGCGAAAGACTCGGGTGCCGCAGCGACGTGTCGGGCGACCACACCAGGAACATAGTTTCCTGCCAGACTCGCGGTGCCGATGATGGTGAGGGCGCCAACCGCGAGGACGATCGCCAGCGCCCCGATGCGAGTGCGCGGCTCGACTCTGCCCACACACCACGCACCGGCGCCCGAGCCGATGGCCACGCCAGCGACGACGGCTGCCAGTGTCGCGGCAAACGCGTATGTTGTCGGTCCAAGCACGAGCGCGAGGACGCGGGTCCAGGCTATCTCGTGAACGAGCGCCGCGAAGCCTGATAGCCCCAGTACCGTCGCAGCCAGCCATGGTCGCAGCGGGCTCGCCGCGGGGGTTTCTATCTGCCCTGTCTTCATCCGCGAGCGTGCCGCCTTCGACGGCGTCACCTCCCGTGTCCCGGCTGCCGACGATTCAGGGACGTCGTCTCGTTCGACCGTTGTGTCGGCCGGCGTGCGCCACACGACGACCGCAACCAGCGCGGCAGCGAGAACACTTGCGAGCATGCCGATTCGAGTGGTTCCCGAGATGCCGACGGCGGGTATCAGCGTGAATCCTGCGAGCAGGGAGCCGATGGCCGCGCCAACCGTGTTCATCGAGTACAGGGCGCTGCTGACGCCAGCTGGATTGGTCGAGCGATGTGCAAACCACCGAACCGCCATGGGAAAGGTCGCGCCGAGCGCCGCCGCCGGGGCAAACACCATCGCCAGACACGAGCCAAGCCGGATGATCGGAAACAGCAATCCAGGAGCCGCATCCGCGTACGCCCAACGCAGCAGTGGCGTCAGCGCGTGCAGCTCGAACGGCAGTGCGAACGCGAACGCCGCGACGATCAGTTCGAGCGCGGCATAGACGCGAAGCGCTTGCCTCGGACCGATTCGCGAAGCGACCACGCCACCACCGGCAGCGCCTGCGGCGAGTCCTCCCAGAAACGCGGCGACGACTGCGCTTGCCGCAGCGGTTGTGTGGCCGATGTAGAGGGTGAGAAGGCGAGTCCAGCTGACTTCGTAGACGAGCCCCGCGAGTCCGGAGCAGGTGTACGCGGCGAGAAACAGCAGTGACACGAAGGGCCAAGTTTAACCCGCGGCTCTGCACCTCGAGCCTGAGCCTGCGGCGCATGCAGCGAATGACAATCGTCGAGCGTCCCGTAACTGAACACAGGTATTCAGCTGCCCCCCCTTGCGCCCCCTGCTGGCCACAGGCACACTTCCCGGGCGCCGAGTGTGCTGGCGCCAAAAGGCGGTGACAGAGAAATGAGATGTACCTTTCGCTATGCCGGCGCGACGCTTCTGGCTCTCGCGTTACCCATCACGCTCGCTGCTGACGAGCGACTCGCGTCCTCCGCTGGTGAGATCGTTCTACGGCCACTGGTCCACGCGACCGTCCAAATAGAGTTCGGCGGACGCTCGATCTACATCGATCCCTGGACCGGGGCCGATCTCTCGAAAGCGCCGACGTCCGACTTGATCATCGTGACCGACGCCGACGCTGGCGCACACCACCTGGATCTGAAGGCACTGGCGCAGGTGCGAAAACAAGGTGGAACGGTTGTGATGCCGGCGTCAGGTTCGGCGAAGGTGCCGGACGGCGTCGTGCTGCCCAACGGCGCGACCAAGGTGTTCGGTGACGTCACCGTTGACGCCGTTGCAGCGTACGACACCACACCTGGCGATCCCTTCCACGCCAAAGGCGTTGCCAACGGGTATGTGCTCACGATGGGTGGAAAGCGCGTATTCTTTGCGGGCGTGACCGAGTGCATCCCGGAAATCAAGGCGCTGCGTAACATCGACGTGGCCTTCATGCCGATGAACCTGCCGAACGGACGCATGACGCCAGCGGCGGTTGCCGATTGCGTGCGTAGCTTCAAGCCGAAGGTCGTCTACCCGTACCACTACGATCAGGGATACATCGCCAGGCTTGCCGGTCGCGGCGACCCAAAGGGCGCCGCGGAAGCCGCCACGTCCGTTCGTACGTTGGCCGATGCACTCAAGGGAACAGCGGAGGTGCGGGACGCCAATTGGTATCCCGCGCGGTGAACCGCCCATGGGCCGGAAGGGCTGCCAATCCGTCCCGCTGAACGCGTTCGCGCGCGCGCCGCGGGCTGTGCGCTGTCTGGTCCACGCGCTCGTCGCGGCCCTGTTCCTCGGCGTTCTGTCGGCGCCCTCGCTTGCGACGGACCTGAAGGGCGTACTGACTGGCTACACCATCGCCTCCTGGTCACAGAAGGACGGTCTGCCGCCCGGGTTCATTTTCAGCTTCACGCAGGGTGCCGACGGCTATCTCTGGATAGGAACCTCTGTCGGACTTTACCGATTCGACGGTGTGCGCTTCGCGCCGTGGGACAGTATCAGTAACGTCGCCCTGCCGCCTGGTTCGGTTCGCGCGCTGATGTTCGCGCGCGACGGCGCACTCTGGGTGGGACTTGGCGATGCCGGCGGTGTCGTGCAGATTCGCGGTTCCAAGCCGCGAGCGTTCCTGGCCACAGACGGCATTCCTCCATCGCCCGTTGCGTCGATCGTCGAGGACGCCACCGGCGCGGTCTGGGCAGGCACGGCTGTCGGACTGTTTCGATTTACGAACAACCAATGGGTGAAGTGGGACGGCCCTCGCGGTGGCCCGGACGAGTCCGTCACCGCCGCCTACATCAGCAGCGAAGGCCATCTGCTGGTCGCCACGTCGAAGACGCTCCTCCAATACGACCCCACGAGCACCAGGTTCGTCGAAGTGGCGACGGTGGCTGATGCGCCGCGCTCGATCACCGAGACCGGCAACGGCGCCATCGTCGTCAGCGATCAGGTCACCGGCTTTCAGGTTGTTGGCCAGCCAAGGCCCGTGTCGTTCGAACGCGCGAGGGGACGTTCATTGCTCCACGACGGGAGAGGCAATGTCTGGGTTGGTACTGCGGGTCAGGGGCTTTTGCGGGTGCGGTTCGACGAACGACAGCGCATCGCCACCCTCGAACGCGCGAATGTGTTGACGGGTCTCCTCTCCAACGGTGTCAACGCGCTGTTCGAAGACCGTGACAGCAACGTCTGGGTTGGATCCCCCGAGGGGTTGACTCGCCTGTCGCCCCACAAGGCCACGCAGATCACCGACATCGGACTCGCGGCCGGCATCGGCACCACATCGTCGGGCACACTGTGGGTCGGCACCATCGATGCACTGCTCGAGTTCCCGGCTGCGGACTCACCAGAGCCGATTGCCCATCCGTTGCCGAACGGCGCGAGCCTGCGTCTGCTGCACGTCGATCACGACGACGTGTTGTGGGTGGCGAGCGACCGGGGTCTGTGGCGGTACATCGGTGGTCGGTTCGTGCCCCTTCCCTTATCGAAACCGTCGGACATGCCGCACCGGGTCGACGCGATGACCGCAGACGGCACGGGCGGATTGTGGATTGCCGACGCCGAACGCGGCCTCCTGCACTGGGTGAACGGCGCGATTGCATCAGTCCCCATTCCCGGCATTCCGTCGGTCGCCACCATCGTCTCCACGTTTACGGACAGCACCGATCGCGCGTGGTTCGGACTCTCGGATGGCCATGTCGTGACGGCGTCCAGCCAAGGCATTCGTACATTCGGCCCGGACGAAAGCGTGGACGCGGGCGTCTATCAGGCGATATTCGAGGATAGCCGTCACACCATCTGGCTCGCGGGCACATCGGGACTGACGCGGTATGTCGCCGACACCTTCTCGACGGTCCACAGCGGCACGGCGTTTCCGCTGAGCAGCCTGACCGCCATCGAGGAGGACGACTCCGATCACTTGTGGCTCGGGTCGCAGACCGGCGTCGTGCAGATTCTTCTCGACGAGTGCGAGAGCGCCGTCTCCGATCCCACCCGACATGTCCAGTTTCGTTTGTACGATCGCTCCGACGGACTGGCGGGTTTGCCATTTGTCTACAGCACGAACAGGCGCGCCGCCAAAGGGAAGGACGGCCGCCTGTGGTTCGTCACCAGCCGGGGCCTCACTCTCATCGATCCGCGAGGCTTGCAGCCAATCGCCGAGCGTGCACCGGTGCATATCGAGGCTCTCGTTGCGGACGGGACGCGGCGCATCACCGACGGTGGAACCATTGGCCTCTCGCCGGGCACGACACGCATCGAGTTCGAGTTCACCGCTATCAACCTCACGTCGCCGATGAAACAACGCTTCCGCTATCGCCTCGAAGGATTCGATCCGGACTGGGTCGATGCGGGAGGACGCCGGCAGGCGTTCTACACGAACCTTCCGCCGCGCGGATACCGGTTCCTTGTGCAGACAACCGATGCCGAGGCGCGATGGACCGAGGCCGGAGAGACGCTCGACTTCTCGATTCCGCCGCACATTTACCAGACGATGTGGTTCGCCGCAGCGCTGCTGGTTGCTGCGGCTGTTGTTGTCGGGGCGAGCTGGCGGCTCCACGTGCGGCAGGTACGGCGGCAGTTCGCGCTCCTCATCGGCGAACGTGCGCGCCTCAGCCGCGAACTGCACGACACGCTGCTCCAGAGTCTGGTCGGCATCGCCTTGCAGTTCGACGCGCTCGCCAACGACCCACAAGTCACCTCGTCTGATTCGCAGAAACGCGAGTTCGTCCGGATGCGGCGGCGAGTCGAAGACTACATCCGCGAGGCACGGCAATCGATTGCTGATTTGCGCTCGCCCCGGCTCGAAACGCACGACCTCGCCACCGCCCTGCGTGAGGCTGGAGAGCGCGAGGTGGACGGTCGCCCGATCGAGATTTCCTTCAAGTTACACGGGACGCCGCGCGAATACCCGGCCGGACTCGAAGAGCAGATGCTGAAGATCGGCCGCGAAGCCATCGTCAACGCCGCGCGTCATGCGCACGCCGATCGGATCGCGATCGAACTCGACTCATCGGACACGGCGCTCACACTACGGGTGACGGACAATGGCACTGGCTTCGATCTCGCCAGCTCCAGCGCGAACGGTGCGCCACACTATGGGCTGACCGGCATGCGCGAGCGCGCCGAAGACATTGGCGCGCGCTTCTCGATTGACAGCGTCGAAGGACAGGGCACACGTGTCGAAGCGACCGTGCCGCTGCAGGAGTCACCACGCGGGAGACGGCATGCCGAACCCACATTCCATTAGAGTGCTCTGCGTCGACGACCATCGGATCGTCCGCGAAGGCCTCGGACTGATCATCAGCCGCCAACCCGACATGGAGGTCGTGGGCACGGCCTCGTCCGGCGAGGAGGCGGTCGAAGCGTTTGCCCGGTGTCGACCCGACATCACGCTCATGGATCTGAACCTGCGCGGCATGAGCGGGCTCGACGCGATCAAGGCGATTCGCCGTCAGGAAGCGCGTGCGCGCATCGTGGTCCTCACGATGCACCAGGGCGAAGAGTACATTCATCGTGCCCTCGAAGCGGGCGCCGCCAGCTACCTGCTGAAGGACACGCTGTCGGACTATCTTGTCGGGGTCATTCGCGACGTCTACGAAGGTCGGCGCACGCTGCCACCCGATGTGGAGGCTCGACTCGCCGAACGCGCGGGCAACGCGCACCTCACGCCGAGAGAAGTGCAGGTGGTGGAACTCATCGCGCAAGGCATGAGGAACAAGGAAATCGCCGCCGCTCTGGGCATCAGCTTCGAAACCGCGCAGGTGCACGTCAAGAACATCCTGGGCAAGTTGAAGGTCCAGGACCGGACCGCCGCCGTGAGCGTCGCCGTCCGCCGAGGGATCATCCAGCTGAGCTGACGGATTGCTTCCGGCCCAGTCGCTACCCGCCTTTGGGTAGAGATGCGCGCCACGCCGCCAGGATGACGAAACGCCGATAACCCTACCTGTTACCGGTTATTGCGGGTATTGGGGCCGGGCGCTAAAACCAGGACTTCACTATATGGGCGTATCCGAATCCGCCTGGATTCGAGCTATGATCCTCGGCCTCGTCCCCCGGCGCTCGAATCCCATTCGAGCATTTTGCCCTTCGTTCGATTCGTCGCGTGTGAATGGTTTGCTAGGAGGTCACATGTTCAAGACAGGCGCAGTCGCGCTGGTACTTTCGGCGGCTGTTGTGGGCGCCGGGCTTTATGTCAGCAGTGCGACGGTGGCGGCTCAGGCCGCAGCACCCGCACCGGTGACGTTCACCAAGGACGTCGCACCAATTCTCCAGAAGTCGTGTCAGACCTGCCATCGTCCCGGGATGATGGCGCCGATGTCGCTGCTCACCTATCAAGACGCGCGTCCGTGGGCGCGGTCGATCAAGGCGAAGGTCTCGGCGCGCGAGATGCCGCCCTGGTTCATCGATCGCAACGTCGGCATCCAGAAGTTCAAGGGCGACCCGTCGCTGACAGACAAGGAAGTCGACACGATCGTGAAGTGGGTAGATGCCGGTGCGCCGCAGGGCAACCCCGCCGACATGCCCAAGCCGCTCGACTTCGGCAACTTGAATGCGTGGCACATCCAGCCCGATCTTGTCGTGAAGATGCCGAAGCCCTTCCGTCTGAAGGCGCACGGCGGCGATGAGTTCCTGGACGTGACCATCGACCCCGGCTTCACCAAGGACTTCTTCGTGTCGGCCATCGAGACCCGTCCAATCAACATGGGCGGTTACAAGGTCATTCATCACGCGACCTCGAACCTGATCGAAGATGAAGACGATCCGACCGGAGCGTTCCTGAACGAGTATGCGATCGGCAAGGCCGCCGACGTATTTCCGCCCGATTCAGGCCGCCTGATCAAGGCCGGGTCGAAGCTGAACTTCAACCTTCACATGACCCCTGACGGAGAAGAGAAGGACGTCGACGTCCAGATCGCATTCACGGTCCTGCCGAAGGAGCCGAAGTACGTGGCCTTCACGCAGCACATGGGCGACATCAACGACCTCGACATCCCGGCCGGCGCCATCGTCCGTAACGACGGCTACTTCCGCTTGCCGAGGCCCGCGCTCATCTCGGCGTTCCAGCCGCACATGCACATGCGCGGCAAGGCGCAGTGCATGGAAGCCATCTACCCGGATATCCGCGCGGACTCCGCGCGCCCAGGCCCGGCACGCACCGAGATGCTCAGTTGCGTGAGTCACTTCAATTTCGACTGGAGCGTCACGTATCCGTACGCCGACGAAGTGGCGCCGCTGCTGCCGGCGGGAACGATCATCCACATCATCTCGTGGCACGACAACAGCGCGGCCAACAAGCAGAACCCGAATCCGGACACCTGGCTGGGCAACGGTCCGACCTCGATCGACGAGATGAACTTCGCGTGGGTCAGCCTTACCTATCTCGAGCAGGCGGATTTCCAACGCAAAGTGGAGGAGCGGCAGGCCGCGATACAGCGCAGCACGCAGCAACAACAGCAGTGAGGTAGGGCAGCGACGGCACGAAGGCTCGATACCACGGCCTCACCGTCTGGTGAGACGCCGTGGCCACTCGAAGACCTTGGTGTCGTCGTGGCCACGACGAGACCCCCGATCAAGGCAGGAGTCGGCGATGAAGAAGCACGTGAGTCTTGCGGCATGTCTGGTCGTCGGTCTGACAGCGGTCGGTTCGCTTGTCGTGTCGGCACAACAACCGTCGACGCCTCCCCCGACTTACATCCCCGACATCAAGTTCGCGCAAGGACGCGAGGTGGTGCCGTATCTCGAGGGCTGGATCCGGATGCCGGATGGCAGCTTCGATTTCGTGTTCGGTTACTACAACCGCAACACTGAACAGGAGCTGGCGATTCCGCCCGGCCCCGACAACATGCTGTCGCCCGGTCCAGCGGACCAGGGCCAGCCCACATACTTCATGGCCCGGCGTCAGTACCGCATCTTCCGTGTGAAGGTGCCGAAGGACTTCGGGGACAAGTCGCTGACGTGGGCCATCACTGCCAACGGCCGCACCGAGAAAGTTGTCGCGAAGCTGGTTCCTGCGTACGAGAAGGAAGAAAAGTTCATCGCGATGAACAACCAGACGACGATCATCTTCGGTGTGGACGACCCGAACAAGCCACCGTCGATCAATGTGCAGCCGGTCACCGGAGCGACAGTCAGTAAGCCCATCACCCTCACGGCGATCTATACCGACGATGGTCTGCCGAAGCCTCGCGTCATCAACAACGACGACCCCGATCGCCCGAGGGACCAGACGGTGAGCGAAGAGCCCGACCCACTGGCCCGGTTCAAGTCGCAGCGCAACACCAGCGGGACCCGCGTCATCGGCCCGCGAGTGACGTGGCAGGTCTACCGCGGCACAGGTCGTGTCCGCCTCGAGCGGCTGCTCTCGCAGGTCGTCGATGGGAAGTCGAGCATCACCGCGAACTTCTCGACGCCGGGTGAGTACACGCTGATAGCCACAGCTGGAGACGGCAAACTCAACACCGCCCAGCGCTTCACGGTCAGCGTGAAGTAAGAACGCACGCCAATCAGCACTGCCGCGGCCAGCCGTTCACCATCAAAC
>JBEBGB010000770.1:0-2578 GCA_040081675.1 Vicinamibacterales bacterium | reverse complement strand
CTGAAGGAAGCCGGTCTCCCCGACGGTGTCTTCAACGTCGTGCACGGCGACAAGGAGGCGGTGGAAGCGATTCTCGCGCACCCGGGTATCGACGCGGTTGCGTTCGTTGGCTCGACGCCCATCGCAAAGCACATCTACACAACGGCGGCCGCGCAGGGCAAGCGCGTGCAGGCGCTCGGCGGCGCGAAGAACCATGCCGTCGTCATGCCGGACGCGGACATCGCGTTCGCCACCGACGCCATCATGGGAGCCGCCTATGGATCCGCCGGCGAACGCTGCATGGCGATTTCGGCTGTCATCGCGGTCGGCGATGCCGGGGACCGCCTGGTGGCGGAGATCGCAGGTCGCGCTCGATCTCTAAAGGTGGCGCCGAGCATGGCAACCGGATCCGAGATGGGTCCCGTCGTCACAGCCGAACACCGGCAGCGCATCATCGGCTACATCGATGCTGGAGTGGCGCAGGGCGCGGACCTCGTCGTCGATGGCAGAGCCCTTGTCATTCCCGGGCACGAGCGCGGCTTCTTCGTCGGACCGACGCTGTTCGATCGGGTCACCCAGGCGATGACCATCTATCAGGACGAGATCTTCGGCCCGGTTCTGGTCGTCGTTCGTGCGGAGTCGCTCGAGGAGGCCATTGGTATCGTCAACGCGAATCCCTATGGCAACGGAACGGCGATCTTCACCAGGTCCGGCGCCGCGGCTCGCATCTTCGAACATGAAGTGCAGGTCGGCATGGTCGGGATCAACGTGCCGATACCCGTGCCGATGGCGTTCTATTCGTTTGGTGGGTGGAAATCGTCGCTCTTCGGCGACCTCCACGTGCACGGTGCGGAAGGCATCAAGTTCTATACGCGAACGAAAGCCGTCACACGCCGCTGGACCGAGGACCCGTCAGTTGGCACCTTTCACATGCCGACGCTTGGATAGAGGGCGGGCAGGGCAGGCCGGGCAGGCAAGGCAGGCCGGCCTAGAACGAAGAACTCCGCCACGGAGCGCTATGCAGGGTTCACGCTCTCCGCCTGCGCCTCGCCCGCGGCCGCGTGCAAGTGCCTGAAATATCTGAGGGCTTTAGTACGGAGTCCGGCCCGCCTGCCCCGCCTGTCCCGCCCGCCTTGCCTGCCTCAACTGTCACCGAGTGAACGACTCGTGGCGTGACGCCGTGGACAAACGAACAAGGTAACGCTCCGGGTTCGCCATGAACGCCTCCTGTAGTTCGCGCAGGTTGGTTGCACCTCCGTAGCTGATCGACGAACAGAGATGTTTCAGCATGTCGTGAATCACTGTGCGTACTGAGCCGCGCGCGGGGACGCTCACCTCGAGCCCCTCCGCACCAAGCGCTTCAACTTCGTGGGCGTCGGCGCCTTCGAGATCGAGGCGGTCCTTCACCGCCGCAAGCGACGCCATGCCTCTGAAGACCTTGAACGGCACTTGAACCACCTTCTGCGAGTCTGGCATCAGCACCGGCTTCATCACGATGTCGCCGGGGGTTTCCTGAGTGCCCGCAAACGCACTGCCGAGCATCACGGTGTCGCCGCCAAAGAGCAGCGCTTCGGCAATGCCACCGTGCCGCTTGATGCCACCGTCCGCAATGAGCGGAATCCGGTCTCCGACCGCCAGTTTCGCCTGCACCAGCGCTTCGACCTGCGGTACGCCAAAGTTCGTCGTCAGCCGCGTTGTGCAGCCGCCGCCCGGTCCCACTCCGACTTTGATGGCGTTGACGCCGCGTTCCATGAGGAACCGCGCACCCTCTGCGGTGGCGACATTGCCGGCGACCAGCTCCACGTCGCCGAACCGCGAGCGAATCTGCTGAATCGCGCTGTCCATGATCATCGAGTGACCGTGGGCGATGTCGATGACGAGAAGGTCGGCCCCAGCCTTCAATACCTCGGCCGCGCGCTCGAGAAAGTCGCCCGTTGCTCCCACTGCTGCGCCCACGCGCAGACGTCCGCGCTCGTCGCGCGTCGCGAACGGGTGGCGGCGATGCTTCAGCAGATCCTTTGCGGTGACCAGCCCCAGCACAGTGCCGTCGGCATTCACCAAGGGCAGCTTCTTGATCTTGTGCACCGACATCAGGGCCTCGGCGTCGGCAAGCGAGGTCATTCCGGTGTGCACGATCAAGCGTTCACGCGGCGTCATCCGATCGCGGACTCGAGCGTCGCCAGCCACGAAGCGCACATCCCGCTCGGTCAGCAGTCCTTTCAACCGCTGGCCAGCGTCCACGACTGCTAGCGTGCCGATGCCCGTGTGTCGCATCAGCCGCGCGGCATCCGACACGAGCGCCTCCTCGCCGATCGAGTGAGGATCGATAATCGTCCCGTGTTGAGTCCGCTTCACGGCCAGGACTTCAGCCACCTGCGGCGCCACGTCGCCTGCACGGAAGCCGCGGTCGATGATGCCGATGCCGCCCTCTTCAGCCAGGACCACTGCCATCGCGGCCCTGGTGATGGTGTCCATGTTCGCCGAGACGATGGGTCGGTTCAGGGTGAGGTGCTCGGTAAAGCGCGCGCGCAGATCGATGCTGGACGGATCGCGGCTGGCCACAATACCGAGCTGTGGGGTAAACAGGAAGTCGTCGAAT
>JBEBGB010000155.1:0-9907 GCA_040081675.1 Vicinamibacterales bacterium | reverse complement strand
CACGTGACGCCGTTGGCCGCGACGACGGGCATCGACTGCGTCTCGACTCCGTAGATCACCCACAAGACGACGCCAGTGGTGAACGCGAGGAGCATCCAGATCGACAGGTCGTCTACCGACTTCGTTCTCCACGTCTTGATCACTTGTGGCACGAAGGCAAGCGTGGTGAGCGTTCCGGCGACTGAACCAATGAGATCGGCTGAGGGGAGCGGCACGACTTCAAATGGTATGCTAACGGTTCTGCCGAGACCGCGATGACTCCGGACCCGCCGAAATTCCGTCCGCTCGAACGCTTCTGGCCCTACGCCGAACTGCCCGAGCAACCCACCGTCGAGGAACTCACCGCACTCGATCCAGATCTGCACGCGGCGCTGTTTGGCAGCTCTGGCAGGCCCTTTTCGATCACCCTCGTGTTTCCACCGTTGGACGTGCCAGGCATCGAGCAGGCGATGGAGCGAGCGAGGGGGGCCGCGGAGTTCCGGCAGATGGGCGAAGGTGCAGCTTTGCGATACCGTGCGCGCTTCGGGTCGTCGGATGCCGAACGCTTGCGTGACGTGTTCCAGGTCGTGGGCGCGTCGGATGCGACCGAAGTCTTGATCGACGATCGCCCCGTGCCCTATGCCCGCGAGCTCTGGCTGCCACTCGTGTGGTTCCTCCTGCCTCGGTAGACCGAGTGAGTGCCACGAACGTCGAGTACGACCTGACCCGTCTCGAGCTCGAGCTGAAACAACTCGAGACCGAATACACGATGTACTTCGCCGGACGTCTGACCAAGCCGCCATGGGACACGCGGGCGCGCGTCGACGCAGCTGTCAAGAAGCTCGATCGAGCGCCGATCAAGAACACCGCCACCAGGTTCCGCTTTTCTACCATTCAGTCGCGGTACGCCGCTTTCGTCGAGTTGTGGGAACGGAGCCTGCGCGCGAAGGAGGAAGGCCGGCCGGGCCCGTTGGCAGGGCCCGCTGAACCGCGCGCAGCTGATAGTGACCCGCAGGCACGTCGGGCCGATCGCGTGGTCCACGTGGCGGTCGTTCACGATGCGAAGGACGAGACGACCCTGGACACGCTCTACGAGTCGTTGGCAGAGGCTCGGCGCGACGTGGGTGCGCCTGAAGTGCCCTTCCAGAAGTTCACGAACGTGGTCACCTCGGAGGTCGAACGACTGCGCGCGTCGGGCAGCCGGGATGTGACATTCCGCGTCTCGATCAAGGACGGCAAGGCGCATCTCACCGCTCGATCGAGCAAGGTGGCGTCGGAGGCGCAGAAGCCAACCGGTGACGAAGAGAAGCGGACGCTGGAAAAGGGGAAGAGGCGGTGAGGTGGATGAGCAGGCAGCTCGGGCGCGAGGCCGTGCCCCGCGCCCTTGCCGGATCAGTGATTAGATCTTGGTGACGTTGCCGGCTTGCGGGCCCTTCGGACCGTCAACGATCTCGAACTCAACAGCCTGGCCTTCTTCGAGCGAACGGAAGCCATCGCCCTGGATAGCCGAGTAGTGGACGAACACGTCACTGCCTCCGTCGCGTTCGATGAAACCATAGCCCTTGGCGTTGTTGAACCACTTGACCTTGCCTGTGATACGCATCGTTCTAATTCCTGCTTGCTGTGACGTGGCGTTTCGCCGCGTCAGTAAAACCAACCCCGGTGCTCTCGCGTTTCCCGGCGGAGGCCGGAACATGAAGGCATCGGAGCAATAAAAAAGGCCGCAGTGTGCGGCCTTTTCCGAAACGGCGCCAGGCCCGCCCGGCGTCGGGTGGAATAATACTGGACTTTCACACACATGCCAAGAGCCCTTCTGAGCGTATCGGACAAGACAGGAATCGTTGAACTGGGTCGCGCCCTCGTGACGCGCGGCTTCGAACTCGTGTCCACAGGAGGCACCGCCAAGGCCTTGACCGAGGCCGGACTTGCGGTGACCGGCGTCTCCGAACTCACCGGGTTCCCGGAGATGATGGATGGCCGTGTCAAGACGCTGCACCCGGCGCTGCACGGCGGCATCCTCGCCAGGCGCGATCGTGCCGACGACCTCGCCTCGCTCGAGCGCCACGGACTCGGCCTTGTCGACATCGTTGTCGTGAACCTCTATCCGTTCGTCAAGGCCGCGTCCAATCCCGCCACTCGGTTCGATGCCCTCGTCGAGGAGATCGATATCGGCGGTCCGTCACTGGTGCGCGCCGCTGCCAAGAACTTCAGGGGCGTGCTCGTCGTCGTGGACCCGGGGGACTATGCGGACCTGGTTGCAGCGCTCGATGAGGTGCCCACACTGGCGTTCCGCTTCAACTTGATGCGCAAGGCCATCGCGCATACCGCGTCGTACGACACCGCAATCACCAAGACCCTGGCGGAGGTGACACTCGAGGGCGACAGCTTCGACCGGGGGGCGACGGCTCCCCTCGGCGCGGTGGTGACGCAGTCGCTCGAGAAGATTCGCGATCTGAGGTATGGAGAGAATCCGCACCAGAAAGCGGCATGGTACGCACCGGCCCCGCACGCATCGGCGACCGGCCTTGGCGCAGCGACAATCCTGCAAGGCAGGGAGCTGTCGTTCACGAACCTGCTCGATCTCGACGCGGCAGCGAGGATTGCGCTCGAGTTCAACGAGCCGGCGGCTGTGGTTATCAAGCACACCAATCCGTGTGGTGCGGCCATCGGTGTCTCTGCCGCGGATGCGTACGTGCGCGCGCGCGAGGCCGACAGCCTCTCGGCGTTCGGTGGCATCGTCGCGTTGAATCGCGCGCTCGATGTGCCAGCCGCCGAAGCGATCGTCTCCACGTTTATCGAGGCGGTGATTGCGCCATCGGTCGAAGAAGCGGCCAGGCCGATCCTCGCGAAGAAGACGAACATGCGAGTTGTCGTCGCAGACTTCGAGAGCCTGAAGTCGAGCGGGCTCGAGTTCCGGAGCATTCTTGGTGCCATGCTCGCGCAAGAGCGCGACTACGTCGCTGAGGCTCGCGCTGAGTGGAGCGCCGACTCGATGCCCGAGGGTGTCAAGGTGGTGACCAGGCGTCAGCCGACAGCGGACGAGTGGGAGGCACTGCGCTTCGCCTGGCGCGTGTGTGCGCACGTGAAGTCGAACACCGTGATCTTCACCGACGCTGCCAGGACGCTCGCGATCGGTGCAGGGCAAATGAGCCGCGTCGACGCGGTGAACGTGGCGGTCATGAAAGCGCGGGCGACGGCCGCGAATCCATCGTCTCCGCTGTCGGGGTCTGTTGCCGCCTCAGACGCGTTCTTCCCATTTCGCGACGGCCTCGACGCTGTGGCGGCCGCAGGTGCGACGGCAGTGGTGCAGCCTGGCGGATCGGTACGCGACGCGGAAGTGATCGCCGCGGCAGACGAACATGGCCTCGCGATGATCTTCACGGGTCGGCGGCACTTCAGGCACTGATCGCGAGGGCAGGCGAGGCGGGCAGGGCTGGCAGGGCTGGCAGGGCAGGCAACGGACATGGCAGCCACGCGGGGCGCCGCGCCCGTTAGTGAATCATCGAGGCGTGGTTTAAGATCGCGCATCGGGTTGCCCACACGCCTGATCAACGCCGATCGGAGTGGCTGACATGATCGTCCGGCTCACCGTGAACGGGGCAGTGTACGAGCGCGACGTCGAACCACGACTGCTCCTCAGCGACTTCATCCGCAACGAACTCGCGCTCACGGGCACGCACGTCGGGTGTGAACACGGCGTCTGCGGTGCTTGCACGGTGCTCTTCGACGATGAGCCCGCACGGTCGTGCATCATGCTCGCCGTCCAGGCCGACGGTCACGCCATTCAGACCGTCGAAGGGCTGTCGCCTGGCGACGGCGCCTTGAGCCCGATCCAGCAGGCGTTCCGCCAGGAACACGCGCTGCAGTGCGGCTTTTGCACTCCAGGGTTCTTGATGACCCTGTCGGCCTTCCTTCGCGATCACAAGACGCCGAGCGAAGAGGAGATTCGCGACGCGCTCTCCGCCAATCTCTGCCGATGCACGGGTTATCAGCACATCGTGAACGCGGTGATTCGTGCCTGCGCAGATGCCCCACGTTAGCAGCCGCGTCCTACGCAACGAAGACGCACGCCTCCTGACCGGCAAGGCCCGGTTTGTAGACGATGTGCAGCTGCCACGAATGGTGCATGTGGCATTCGTGCGGAGCGAGTACGCGCATGGACGGCTGAACGGAGTCGACCTGTCCGTCGCACGCCAGCGCCCCGGTGTGCTGGGCGCATACGCCGCCGCCGATCTCGGCGACTACTGTCAACCGGCGCCGTTGCTTGTTCCGCCGCCTCCAATCAAGGATCTGACGTTTCACGCCTGCACTCATCTTCCGCTTGCACGTGACAAGGTCCGTTACGTCGGCGAGCCGATCGCCATGATCGTGGCCGAGAGTCGCTACATCGCGGAAGACGCACTGACCGATGTGGTGGTCGACATCGATCCCATGGACGCCGTGGTCGATCTCGAGAAGGCGCTGCTGCCTGGCGCGCCGCGCGTGCACGAGCAACTCGACTCCAACGCCGCCGCGCACGTCGTGCAGACGAAGGGGAGCTACGAGGCGGCTCGGACGCAGGCAGACGTGGTCATCGCTCGCCGGTTTCTCTACGACCGAGGTGCGTCGGCCGCAATTGAAAATCGAGCGGTCGTCGCCCAGTGGGACCAGGCGGCGGAAGAACTGACCATATGGGACACGACGCAAGCGCCGATCCCCATCCGCAACGGACTTGCCGCAAAACTCGGCTTGCTCGAATCACAAGTCCGCGTCGTCGCCCCGTTTGTCGGCGGCGGCTTCGGGCCGAAGATCATGATGTTCTACCCGGAGGAACTGCTCGTGCCGTTGGCGTCGATGCAGTTGGCCCGCCCGGTGAAGTGGACCGAAGATCGCCAGGAGAATTTCTATGCGACCACGCAGGAGCGTGGCCAGGTGCACGATTCCGAAATTGCCCTCACGCGCGACGGACGGATCCTCGGCGTCCGCGATCACTTCCTCTTCGACACCGGGGCCTACGATCCCTACGGTCTGACGATTCCAATCAACACGCAGTGCACGCTGCTCGGCCCCTACGACATCGAGCATTACGACAGCGAGTTCACGGCGGTCTTCACCAACAAGCCGATCGTGACGCCGGTGCGAGGCGCGGGCCGACAGCACGGTGTGTTCGTGATCGAGCGATTGCTCGATATCGCCGCCAAGGAACTGCGCCTCGACCGCGTGGAGATTCGCAAGCGCAACCTCCTCGGACCTGACAGGTTCCCACACAACCACGAGATCATGTTTCAGGACTCGGCGCCGCTCATCTACGACAGCGGCAACTATCTGCCCGCGCTCGAGCGGGCGGTCGAGATGATCGGCTACGAGCAGTTCGAGGCCGAACGCCAGCGAAACCGCACGGGCAGCACGCGTCTGGGCGTTGGCATCGCTTGCTACGTCGAGGGCACGGGCATCGGTCCCTACGAAGGCGCACGAGTTACTGTGGACCCAAGCGGCAAGGTGCGCGTGGCAACCGGCGTCGGCACGCAAGGGCAGGGGCACTACACGGTGTTTGCGCAGATTGTGGCCGATGCGCTCGGAGTGGCGGTCGAAGACGTCCGCGTCATCACCGGCGACACGCGCGAGTTCCAGTGGGGCACCGGCACATTTGCCAGTCGTGGCGCAGTGGTCGCGGGCAGCGCGTGCCACGGCGCCGCACTGCGGGTGCGCGACAAGATTCTGGCACTCGCCGCGAGGTTGCTCGATTCAGGCATTGACGACCTCGAACTCGGGGGCGGGCGCGTGAGTGTTCGCGGAACTCCCGAGCGCAGCCTGACCCTGGCCGAACTCGCCGGCAAGGCCAATCCACTCCGCGGCGCCGTTCGCGCCGGCACCGAACCCGGCCTCGAGGCCACGGCGTACTTCGGCCCCGACCGCGGCAGCACAGCCAGCGGCGTTCACGCAGTCATTGTCGAAGTCGATGTCGAGACCGCAATGGTCAAGCTCCTCAAATACGTCGTCGTCCACGACTGTGGAACGATGATCAACCCGCTGCTGGTAGAGGGACAGGTTCACGGCGGCGTCGCCCACGGCATCGGCAACGCGTTCTTCGAGCAGTTGATCTACGACGAGCAGGGTCAATTGCTGAACGCCTCGTTCATGGACTATTTGCTGCCCACCGCCACGGATGTTCCGCCGATCGAAACTGATCATCGCGAAACACCCTCGCCCTTCAACCCTGTGGGGCTCAAAGGCGTGGGCGAGGCTGGCTGCATCCCCACCGGCGCCGTGTTCGCTCAAGCCATTGACGACGCGCTGGGCGAATTTGGAGTCGAGATCCGCGAAATTCCACTCAGTCCTAACGCGCTGTTCGACATCATCACCAGACAGAGGCAGGCATGAATCTCGATGGCACCTTCACGTTCAGGGGTCCGCGCGCTACGGTGTGGGAGCTGCTTCAGGATCCAGAAGTGCTCGCGAAAGCGCTGCCCGGGACCGAGCGGCTGGAGCTCACCTCGCCGGATCACTTTCAGGGCGTGATGAAGGTGAGCGTCGGCCCTGTCACCGCCGCAAAGTTCGACGTCACCGTCGTGTTGCTCGACAAGGTTGTCCCGGAACACTTCACCATGCAGATCGACGGCAAGGGTTCCGTCGGTTATACCAAGGGCACGGCATCGATCGCGCTGGCTGACGCACCCGATGCCGCCACCACGATGCAGTACACCTCGAACGTTCAGGTTGGCGGAAAAATCGCGGCCGTCGGCCAGCGACTCCTGGAGTCGGTCGGCAAGATGATGATGCGCCAGGCTCTGGAAGCGCTCGAGCGGGAGCTGGAGAAGCGGTTGAAGGGTGGCGAGCCCGCGTGAAACCAGCGCCGTTCGAGTACTTCTGTCCGGCGACGCTCGACCAAGCGATCGAACTGCTGGCCGAACATGGGGGCGACGCCAAGGCCCTGGCCGGCGGCCAGAGCCTCATCCCGGCAATGAACTTCCGACTGGCCACGCCCTCGGTCCTAGTCGATCTGAACCGCGTTGCCGCGCTGTCGCACATCACCTCGACGAACGATGGTCTGCGGATCGGCGCGATGACTCGGCATCGAGAGGTCGAGCACAGCGGCGCCGTGGCGGCCAGCGCGCCACTCCTGGCGGCGGCCATGCCGTTCGTGGCTCACGCGGCGATTCGCACTCGCGGCACGATCGGCGGCAGCCTCGCCCATGCGGATCCGGCCGCAGAATTGCCCGCGGTGATGCTGGCCCTCGATTCAACCGTGACGCTTCAGGGCGTCAGCGGCGCACGCACCGTTTCGGCTGGCGACTTCTTTCTCGGGCTCTTCACGACGGCACTCGAACCTGGCGAGCTCGTGACCGAGGTGACCATTCCCACGGCGCGTCCACGAACCGGCGTCGCCTTCGACGAGATCTCGCGACGTCGTGGCGACTTCGCGCTGGCCGGCGCCGCAGCGAGCATTACACTCGACACCGATGGACGCTGCGAACGCGTGCGGGTTGCCTTTCTCAGCCTCGCCGATCGGCCCGTCGTCGCCGAGGAGGTATCGCGAGTGCTCGTGGGACATGTACCGACTCCTGAAGCCATTCGCGCGGCCGCCGAGCAGGCAGCGGCCCACGATATAGACCCGACCAGCGACATGCACGCCTCCAGCCGCTATCGTCGTCAGCTTGCCGCGGTTCTGACACGACGCGTGCTCGAACGTGCCATTCACTCTGTGGAGCCAGCATGAAGAAGAAGACCAAGGCACCCGTACCCACGCCGAAGATCTACGACCTGTCACAGCCGCTGAACGAGCAGTGCAGCTTCTGGCCCTACTATCCGCCGTTCGAGGTCAAGTACATCAAGCGCAAGTCGGAACACGGCGTGAACGCGCAGTACATCCAGACCTCGAATCACATGGGCACCCATCTCGATGCGCCGCGCCACTTCGTCACCAAAGGCATGACGATCGACCAGATTCCGGTGGAGTGGCTCTTCGGACCCGGCGTCGTCGTCGATCTCTCTGACGAAATGGACGAACTCGGCATCTACACGCCGAAGATGATCGAGGACCGCGTCGAGGTGAGAAACGGCGACCTGTTGTTTCTCCACACCGGCTGGCACAAGCACGGCGAGTTCGGAAAAGATCCCGACGAGGAAAAGTACATTCACCGCCATCCTGGGGCCCACCCCGACATGGTGCCGTGGCTTCTGAAGAAGAAGATCCACATCTGGGGTGTCGACTGCATCTCGACTGACCATCCGATGAACCTGCCCATCGGCCGCTTCCTCGGCAAGGGCATGCACAATCACTGCGAGCGCGTGCGCAAGCAGGCCGAAGAGAAGTTCGGTGGTCCAGAGGCGGTGGCCGCGCTCTTTCCCGACACGGCCTATCAGCTCACCCACAATGCGCTCTTTCCGAAGAACTGCATGCACATCGAGAACCTTGGCGGTCGGATCGACGCGAAGGAACTGCAGAACCAGCGGCTGCTCCTCGGATGCTTCCCCTGGAAATTCAAGGGTGGTGAAGCTGCGTTCTGCCGCGCGGTGGCGTTTACGGGCGAGTGGAAGCCGTGACGGATCTTGCCGATCACTCGGCGACAGAGACGCGGCGGCTGATCGCTGCCCGCGAGGTGTCTGTCGTGGAAGTCGTCGCGTCGTGTCTCGAACGCGTCGAGCGTCTGAACGGCACCATCAACGCCGTTGTCACCATGAACCCGCATGCTGTGGCTGATGCGCTCGCGCTCGACCAGCGACTGGCTCGTGGCGAGGATCCAGGGCCGCTGTGTGGCCTGACGGTGGGCATCAAGGACGTCACGCAAGTCGAGTCGTTGCGGACGACGTTCGGGTCGCCGATGTATGCGGACTACGTGCCGGACGAGGACGCAGTGGTCGTGCAGCGGCTCCGCGCCGCTGGTGCCGTTATTCTCGGGAAGACCAACTGTCCGGAGTTCGCAGCAGGCGCCAACACGTTCAACGAGGTGTTCGGCCGAACGCGGAACCCGTGGGACACGAGCAAGAGCGCCGGTGGGTCAACCGGAGGCGGCGCCGCGGCGCTGGCGACCGGCATGATCGCCCTCGCCGAAGGCACCGACCTCGGCGGATCCCTTCGCATTCCAGCGTCCTTCTGCGGCATCACGGGACTTCGACCGTCTCTCGGTCTCGTGCCGACCTATCCCACCGACTGGGCGTGGGATCCGTTACAGGTGAGTGGTCCCATGGCTCGCTCGGCTGAAGACGTCGCGTTGATGCTGCAATCGATCGCGGGTCCAAGCGAGTGGTCGCCCATGCGGCAGTCAGTCGAAGGTCGCGACTTCGTCGCTGCCGTGCGCGCGGGGGTGCCTCGTGGCTCACGAATCGCCTACTGTCCGGATGTTGCCCGCATCGGTGTCGACCCCGAAATCGAACGACTGTGCCGTAACGCTGCGCTCGGATTGAGAGACGAGGGTCTCGTCGTCGACGAGGTCGATTTCGATCTCTCGGCGGGTCGCAAGGCGTTCCTGGCGCTTCGTGGTCTCTGGTTTGTGACACACATGACGCCACGCATGGAGCGCGCGTCGGAATTCGGCCCCAACGTCGGCAACAACGTCGGCGCCGGTCTCGCGACTACTACCAGCGAGCTTGCCGAGGCGGAACAGGAGCGCGGGCGTATCTGGCGGCGATTCCGAGAGCTGTTCGCACGCGTCGACTACCTGCTCACGCCCTGCATGGCGGTGCCGCCGTTTCCGGTCGAGCAGAACTATCCAGACTCGATCGCCGGCAAGCCGATGCAGTCGTACGTGGACTGGATTGCGCCGACCTTCGTTCTCAGCCTCACGGGCCTGCCGGTTGCCTCCGTCCCGTGCGGACTTGACAGCCGTGGATTGCCCGTCGGCTTGCAAGTTGTCGCGCGGCCCTCAGGCGATGAAGCCGCCCTCGCACTGGCAGCGCAGATCGAACGGCATCATCCACTCGGCGTTCCGCAGATCATGGGGAAGTAAGT
>JBEBGB010000769.1:0-2585 GCA_040081675.1 Vicinamibacterales bacterium | reverse complement strand
GCCATGGACGGCTTCAACGCCGTGCTGACGCGCGATCCCGCCTGCGCCATGGCCTTCTGGGGCATCGCGCTCGGCTACTGGGGTAATCCGTTTGCCGGCGTCAAGACTGGCCCGTTCGTCGAGAGCGGTCGGGCGGCCGTTCAGAAGGGGCTTTCGACCGGCGTGCCCACCCCGAGGGAACGCGCCTACCTGCAGGCCGTCTCAGAGCTGTTCACCAGTGCCGATGCCTCGACCCATCGCCCGCGGACACTCGCGTACGCCGCCGCCATGGAGAAGCTGCAGCGCGACTTTCCCTCGGACGTCGAAGCGCGGATCTTCTACGCGCTCGCCGTGAACCAGACCGCCGATCCTGCGGACAAGCAGTTCAGCAAGCAACTGCAGGCGGCGGGCATCCTCGAGCCGCTGTGGAAGCAATACCCACAGCACCCGGGACTCCCGCACTACATCATTCACGCCTACGATCATCCGCCGCTCGCCGAGCGTGCGCTCGACGCGGCGCGCCGCTACAGCACGATCGCACCGTCGGCACCCCATGCCCTGCACATGCCCTCGCACACGTTCACCCGCGTCGGCAACTGGAAGGATTCAGCCGCCGCGAACGTGCTGTCGGAAGCGGCGGCGGTGCGCGAAGGGGTCGTGAGCGAAGCGCTGCATGCCATGGACTACGAGATCTACGCCTATCTGCAGATGGCCGACGATGAGAAGGCGCGTGCGGTGGTGCAGCGAGCCCCGGACGTCGCATCGAAGCTGAGCCTCACCGCGGTTGGCGGGGCGGCGCCGGCATCGGCCGGCATCTACGCGACCTCCGCCATCCCGGCCCGCTTGGCTCTCGAACGCGGTGCCTGGAGTGAGGCTGCGGCGCTGGCGCCGACGTCGTCCACCGTGCCGTACGCCGACGCCGTCACCCATTTTGCCAGGGCCCTGGGAATGGCGCGCAGCGGGCGGCCGGCTGACGCACGTGCCGACATCGAGCAACTCGCTGCGCTCGGCGACAAGCTGGGCCAGATGAACGACCCGTACTGGCGCGAACAGGTGGACATTCAGCGCCGTGTCGCACTTGCGTGGGTGGCGTTGGGCGAGGGACGCTCGCGCGAGGCGTTGGAGTTGATGAGCGCGGCTGCCGATGCGGAGGACGCCACCGACAAGGCCGCGATCTCGCCCGGGCCGCTCGCACCGGCTCGCGAACTCCTGGGCGAAATGCTGCTCTCGTCCGGCGACGCCAGCGCCGCGGTGAAGGCGTTTCAGGCGACGATGATCAAGGAGCCGAATCGATTCCGTGGCCTATCTGGTGGGGCAATGGCCGCAGAGAAGGCGGGCAACCGGTCGCTCGCGCGGCAGCTCTATCAGCGCCTGGTGCAAATCGCGTCAGGTGGGAACGCCAGTCGCCCCGAACTGCAGCACGCGCGCGATTTTCTCGAGAGCGGGGCACGACCTCGACCCCAACGGTAACCTTCGTCAAGCCGTCGCCTTCGATCCCGCCCTCGGCATCAGCGGCGCTCCGATCGTCGAGCGGAGCTTGTCGAGTGGATCAACCAGCGGGTCCGGCTTCGTGCAATCGATCCCGACAATGCCAAACAACCAGGCTGGCATCGCCACCGACTCGATGACCATCGGGATCAGGCGACGGCGCCGATCGTTCATGTCGAGCACCTTGCACAGGATCGCCTCCTCCTCGCAGTTGCCGCTGTCAAGATACCGCGGGGAGATGATCGACACGGTGAATCGGCTCTCGCGAATGCACCGTTCCATCTCCTGCAGGAAACTGGCGTTGGCAGGGAAGTCGCGTTCGTCGATCGCGACAAGGTAGCCGCTACGCTCGAGCGCCACCAGCAATTCACCTGCGAAGTCGCCGTCCCTTCCTCCGTGACGATAGCTGATGAACACGTCATAGCGCAGCGTCGCCGCGCTCGCGAGCGACGCAGGCACCGGAGCCCGCATCCCGACAGGCAGCGTTCCGGTTGGAACAGCCTGCAGCAACGCGACGAGACATGCGGCGAGACACGGCACCCAGAGAAAGTAGGTCGCGCCAATGCGCACACGGCACGCGTCGATCGACTCCCGTGTCCACAGCCTGTCGGCTACGCCAGTCGCATCGAAGAGCAGGTCGTCGTTGGTCAGTCCAGGATTGCCTTTCGCGTAGCTCTCACCGATCGCGGTCCACGTCGTGCCGATCATGGTGACGCGGCCATCGTACCGAGCGGTGCACGTCCGCTCCATGGCGCTGTGCGTGACGTACGCGGCCGCGCCAAGCACGAGAGACACAACTGCCGCCCCAATCCAGATCGACCGGCGCCCGGTGAGCGTTCGAATGACCACTCCAGGCAGGATGGCCACGAGCACAATCGCGATCGACGCGACCGCAGCAAACAGGCGAGTCACTGCGCCAGACGCAGGATCGAGTCCGCCAGGCACGGGCACAGACCCGGCGGCGAGGCCAGCCAGTGCTGCAGCACCAGCCGTCATCCACAGTCGACGGTTGCGATCGTTCATCTCGGAGTGCCGACAGCCACGCTGAGGTCGAGGAGCAACTCCTTCTTCCCTTCGCCGACCTTGACCGTTGTCTTTTCGCTCGTGCGGTCAGTGTT
>JBEBGB010000154.1:0-9915 GCA_040081675.1 Vicinamibacterales bacterium | reverse complement strand
CAGCTTCTCGCCTTCGAGCTTCGTCTCCTGATACACGTCGCCGGGGCGTAGCGGTGCATCTTCGTTCGCCGGCGGGTGCTCCACATCGCCGTGCACACCAACCGTGCTGCAGTGCACCACGCGCGTCACGCCGGCCCGTTTGGAGGCCACGATCACATCGCGTACGGCCGTCGCATTCACGGCGCGATAGGTGTCTGCGGGAAGGCCTGCCTCTCGATACATGGCGGCAATGTGATAGACCCGGTCGATTTTCGCGACTGCCCGATCGAGCGCCGCCAGGTCGCGCAGATCGCCCTCCACCAGCTCGATCCCAGCGGCTTCGAGGTCTGCTGCTCGGCGGCGATCACGTACGAGAGCACGCACCTGATGCCCACGCGATACCAGCATCCGCGCCAGGTGGCCGCCGGTGAACCCGGTTGCGCCGGTGACGAGGTCAGCCACGTTCGGCGTAGATCGTGACCGGCGAACCGAAGCGCAACAAGCCCGCGCGCGTCAGCCACCGCTCCGTCGTCTCGGTGAACCGTCGCGATCCGACCGCCTTGTGCAACGCGATCGGCAGCACGAACTGCCGATGCACGGACACAACGCGAAATCCGTGCTTGTTGAGCTCGGTGCGGATCTGACTGTCGAGGAACACACGGTAGGGTTCGCTGCTGAGACCGAAAGGATGCAGCACCTTGCGCGCGAGCGACTGCACAAGGGCGATGCTTGTCGCCGAGGGATAGTCCAGCACGACGCCGCGGCTCGCCACACGACAGAGTTCGCCGATGCACTGCCGCCAGCGAGGCGTGTGCATGAGCACCCGCAGGCTGACCGCCAGGTCGAACGCGCGATCGTCGAAGCCGATCTCGTGCGCATCGCCGAGTTGGAAGTCGACACTGGCATGTGTGTCCGTCGCGCGCTGACGCGCGATGTCCAGCATCTGCGCGGACGCATCGATGCCGGTGACCAGTGCGCCAGCGCCCGCCAGCAGAAACGCACCGCGCCCGGTGCCGGTTCCCACGTCGATGATCCGACGGCCTTGGATGGGACCGAGCATGGAGGCCAGCACATCGGCCTGTCCGGCTGCCACAAGGTCGCCAATTGGCCCACCGAATCGGCGGGCGTCGAACGACTGCGCATTGGCGGCGTCGGCGTAGTAGGTGTAGCTGTAGTGATCGCGGCGTTCGGTCACGCCACGTCCTTCACCGCGGAGCGAGGCGTGAGCGGCGTACTCGACGGATCCAACGCAGCGCAGGCACGACGTGTCCGCTCGAGATAGGCCTCGTAGCTGTACTTCGTCTCGGCCAGATGTTTTGCATTCGCCCCTACCGCCGAGGCCCTCGCGCGGTCCGTCAGAGCAACGAGGATGCCGTCGGCATACTCGCGTGCCGAGGCTCCCGTGAGAATCGCCGTCTCATCGTCCAGCACTTGTGTGTGCGTCAACAAGCGTGTGGCAACGATTGCCTTGCCGGAGCGAAGGTACTGGTAGATCTTGAGCGGGGTGTTCGTCCCGCGCGAGCGAGGCGACACCAACGCATCGCAGGCCAGCAGGTATGCCGGGATCTCGGGCGCCGGTCGCTCGCCCGCGAAGATTGTGACACTGCCGATTCCCGCGGCCGCGGCCTGTGCGCGTGCACGCTCGACCTGGTCGGGTTTCCCGCCTGCCAGGAGGAGACGCGCGTCGGGCCTCGCCTTCGCCACCAGCGCCATCGATTCGAAGAGCAGATCGAGCCCTTGATAGGCTTCGAACGTTCCCGTGTACAGCACGAGCGGCGTGGAGGCGTCCAGTCCGTGCGTGGCTCTCACAGCGGCCGCCTGCGTGAGCGTAGCGTGTTCTTCCGCCGAGCCCGGCGCGTTCTCGATGAGCACGACGTTCGCGTCAGGCGCCGTGGCTCTGACCGTGTCCTCCAGCGCGGGACAGATCACGATGACCACCTTCGAGTGGTTGATCATCAGCTTCTCGAACCAGCGGACGACGCCTCGCGCCACTGCCGAGCCGGTGAACGCGAAATTTGTCAGCTGTTGCGGCAGGCTCGAGTGCATGTCGTACAGGTGCGGCACTCGCAGTATCCACGACAAGATCACGCCGATGACGCCCCCCTCTTCGTGCGAGTGGATGACGTCGTACTTCCCCGTCAGGCCGACGCGAAAGGCTGTCAACGTGAGCAGCGCATCGAGCGGGAACTTCGCCGCTGATGGACCAATTTTCACGCGACTGACAAACGGCGGCCGCAGCGAGCGAATCACTCGCAGACCCGGCATCTGCACGTCCTGCCCGAACGGATAGGTCACCAGGTCGACCTGATGCCCGAGCGCCGTGAGCGCGCGAATACGGTGAAACTCGCTGAACGGGGTACCGCGCGGCTCGAAGAACGGCTCCGGCGCGATCATGAGAATGCGCATTTCCGAGCTGATTTTCGCATGAATCCGTAGTAAAGTCAGACGTTCCCATCACTTGCGAATGTCCGAAGAGCCGGCTACGCCGTCCCTGCGCAGACGCTACCTGATGACGGCTGTAAAGGTCGTCGTGAGTCTGGCACTACTGGCGCTGTTGTTCTCGCGCGTAGATATGGTGCACATCTGGGCGAGTGCCCGGAATGCCTCGTTGCCGTGGCTTCTTGCGGCGCTGTGCCTCTACACCTTGAACGTGGCAGCCAGCACCTGGCGCTGGCACCTCTTGCTCAAAGCGCAGGACGTGCCCATCAAGCGCCGACGACTGTTCGGCTCCTTTCTCGTCGCCAACTTCTTCAACAACTTTCTTCCCAGCAACATCGGCGGCGATGTCATTCGCATCCGCGACACGGCTCCAGCGGCGCAGTCGACCGCCCTTGCCGCCACGGTCGTGCTGGTTGACCGCGGCCTCGGCCTCATGGGGCTCGTGCTCATGGCAGCCATGGGGGCGACGATGGCGGTGGGCCTGCATGGGCAGGGCGTTCTGCCTGTCTGGCCATCGTGGTTGTGGGCGGGGTTCTTCGCCGGTGCTGCCGTAGCTGTGCCAGCGATGTACTCACCTGCCGGCCTTGGCAAGGTACTGAAGCCTCTGACGTTCCTGCATCCCGAGTGGGTTGGGGAACAGATTCGCGCGCTCACCGACACGCTCATGCGTTTCCGCGAGAAGCCGCTTTCGGTCATCAAGTGCTTTGGCGGCGCGGTCGTGGTGCAGGCCCTCGTCGTGGCGTTCTACCTCGCCGTCGTGCACGCCCTGAACATCCCCGCAAGCGCGACCGACCTCGCCGTCATCGTCCCGCTCTCGCTCATCGTCCAGATGCTGCCCGTGTCACTGAACGGCTTTGGCGTGCGCGAAGCCACCTTCTCGTTCTACTTCACGCGCGTCGGCTTACCCATCGAATCGGCGGTCCTGCTGTCCCTTGTAGGTGCGGGGCTCACGATGGTGCACTCGCTCAGCGGCGCCGCCGTCTACGTCTCGCGTAAACGCTAGTCGGATGGACTCAGCCGGCCGCGATTCTTCCTTCATCGCCGAGACCTATTGGCTTGTTCTCGGACGGCCACCATCACCCTTGGAACTGCGGGAACAAACCGCGGGCTACCTCAACTCCGATCAGCCCTCGCTTCGGTACGGTCTCCTCGACTCGGACGAGTTTCGCCGCCTTCGCTCTGCGTGGAAAGCAGGCATCGCGAGCGAGACCGGGACTGACGCACACGCTCTCGAGACGGCGCTGATCGCGCTCGGCTCCGACGAGTATTTTGTAAAGCGAGCCTACGAGTCGATCCTCGGACGCTGGCCGGACGAGAGCGGCGGACGCCACTATGCGGCCGTGCTGGCATCTGGCGAGCGGCGCACGAACGTCGCCCGCGCACTCGCAATCTCTGACGAATTCGAGGAGAAGCGACGAGCGGTCCCCTGCGATGTCCAGCTCTGCGAACTTGCCAATCCGGCGAAGTGGCACAACGACGAATGGGTCGACATCCTGCGAAGCCTGGGGCTGTCGGCCGACACGCTGCTGATGCACCGCAAGCCGTACGAGTTCACGCAGATGTTGTACGGATGCCGGCGCCTTGGCGTGTTACGAGAAGACGCATCGTTTGTGAGCATCGGCGCGGGACACGAACAGGTGCTCTACTGGCTCGCCAACCACGTGCAGCGCGTCGTCGCGACCGACATGTACGAGGGAACGTGGCAGGGCGAACTCGCGAAGGAAGGCGACCCTGTCGTCCTCGACGACCCCGACAAGTACGCGCCGTTCCCGTATCGCCGCGACCATCTCGAATTCATGAAGATGGACGGTCGACAGCTCGACTTTCCAGATGCGACGTTCGACGTGAGCTATTCGCTCTCGTCGATCGAGCACTTCGGTGGCTTCGACGGCGCCTGCCGCACCATGCGCGAGATGGCCCGGGTCATCAAGCCAGGCGGCATCCTCGCCCTTGCCACCGAATACGTCCTCTCAGGACCGCCGCACGAGGAGACGTTCCAGCCCGAGGAGATCCATGCGCTCGTCCGCGAGAGCGGACTGCAACTGGTCGAGCCGATCGATGAAGGTGTGTATCGCCGCTATCAGACGCGACCGGTGAATGTGCGCCTCGCCCCGTATCTGTCGCCACACATGCTCGTCGAGATGGACGGCACGGTGTTCACGTCCGTCATGGTGTTTCTGCGAAAGCCCTAGACGCTCTGGTCGGTCAAGGCTCCAAGGGCGCCGACGTGATCGGGCTGAAGCGCACGAGCGCGCCGAGGTTCCTCGAGTCGGTGCTGCCGGGCACCATGAGTCTCGGGATAAACCCTTCAGACGAACTCGCAGAGAGCAAGTAGTCGAAGTCCTTCCAGCCTCGCACACCTGACGCAGGCACCGTGAAGCTGATCGGCTTCTTCGGAGCAATCGGCATGCTCACCGACGAACTCCCCATGCGCACGGTCAAGACCGTGGAAATGAGCGACTCGGCGTCCACTCGGATCGCATCAATCGGATAGTCGGCACGCACGATGATGTCGGCGCGACCGCCGCCAGACACCCACATGCCCCAGAGCGTGCTGCCGTCCGGTGAGGTCCCCACTGGCTCGGGCGGCGACGCATGCGAATCGAGAAAATACAGCAGCACTTCTCGACCGTTGCGATACGGAATGTGTCCGCGCGGTGGTTGCGCAAGCATCACCGGCAAGTCGTTCGCCATCGTCAATTCGACAGGCAGGCGACGCGCGAAGCCGCGTTCCGCAATCTCCCAGGTGTTCTTCGCCGAGACGAAGGGATTGACCAGGATCTTCGCGGTGAACAGCGCGCCTCCCGCGAAGGCGAGCAGGCCGTGCCATCCCCGCACCCGCGGCATCAGGAAGAACAGCACCGGGTACACGCCGAGAAAATAGCGATTGCCGGGCGGGCCGCCGCCGCCGCTCCATGTGTAGGGGAGGAACAGCAGCAGCAGCAGCGTCGCCCCACCGGCACACGCGGCGATGAGCACGCGCCATGGTTCGAAACGCTGCTTCGACAGGACCCACACCAGGATGGCGACGACACCTGGGAAGAAGTAGGGAACAAAACCGAAGTGACGACCGATGAGGAAGTACTCGACGTTGTGAAGGACGCGACTTGCCAGTTGCGAGGTCTCGAACACATTGTCGGAATCGGCATCGTTGGTGGTGACCAGGTCGGTCTTCTCGGCCCACACGTCTCTCAGCGGCGACTCGAACGGAAACGAACCGTAGAACGTTTTTCGGTCGCCACCCTGGTAGTTGAACTCACCCGTCACAAGTGCGTTCGCACCAAACCAGGAACCAAGTGCCAGGCCGAACAGGAGACTCGTCGCGATGAAGTTCCGCCACTGTCGCCGGTACAGCATCAGGAGTACGAGTGGCCCGATGAGCGGCGCGTTGGTGGGCTTCGAATACGACGCGACCGCGAGCAGGAACAGCGCGACAACGTCTGACCAGCCGCTGCGCAGGACGCGCCAGCGAGGGGTCGCAACCTCCTTGTAGAGCCAGAAGAAGTACGCCACGAACACCAATGCGAAGTTGAACAGATCGGGCATCAGAAAGATGCCGTAGATAGGCACGACCGACACGCCGAGGAACGCGAGCGTGGACATCAGCGCTGGGATCGGCTCCGACGTCGCCTCGAGAAACCGGTATCCGCACAGGCAGACGACCGCGAACAGCAGCACGTGAAAGACGTAGAAGCCGTTCATGTTCAGCACGCGCACGAATGGGGCTGCTGCCAATGCGTAGGCCATCGACTTGCCGAAGTACAACCGATCGGCTCGGCCATCGCTCAGCTTTGTCACGTGAACAAAGGGCGGCGACAGGTTGACACGTACCTTCAGCCGCTTGCCTTTCTTGAGGAAGATGCCCTCGGGGCCCTGCTGGTAGAGTCCCCAGAATCGCTCGAGGTCGCCACGCTGGTAGCTCAGGTCGCGATCGTACGCAAGGCTCAAGGTCATGGCCGCGTACGTCGCCTCGTCACTCTTCACTTTGTAGGCTGTTCGGGTGACGTCGACAGAGATCGCCGCGGCGATAGCCACGAACAGCAGGGCAAGGCCCACGAGCCACACGCCAGTGCGGGCGGCGCGCGTGGCATTCGCGTCGCGCGCGTTCAACATCGCATCTGCGCTGTCCGGGATCACCCGACGATTATAGTGATCCTTCCCGTTATACTTGGTGCGACACCTGCATGAGCGTACCTTTCGGCGAGCGCGGCGGCCGCCTGCGCGGCGGCCTCGACCTGGTCGCGGGCCGCTATCCGCGATTCGTCTTCGGTGGCAGTGTCGGACGCTTGCTTCCAGTCTTCCACTTCCACGACGAGCAGCGCGACGACCTCGAGAGGAAGCTCCACTACCTCGCCGCGAACCACTACCGCACCGTGTGCGCGGACGACATCGCCGCCTTCATTGGCGGCGCGCCGCTTCCTGAACGAGCCGTCGCCTTGTGCTTCGACGATGCGTGGACGAGTGTCTGGACGATGGCAGGAGTGCTGTTGAAGCAATACGGATTCCGGGCGATCTTGTACGCGATCCCGGGTCGGACGGATGACGCCAATCAATGCCGCCCACGACACACGGCCAGCGCAACCGGATCGCGGTTTGCGACGTGGCCTGAACTGCGTGCGCTCGGCGACGAGGGGTCGTTCGACATTCAGTCGCACACCTACAGTCACGCGATGATCAGCACGGCATCGACACCGACGGACTTCGTGCAGCCCGACTACGACCGCTCGTCTTACCTTGGTCGCCCACTGCTCGACGAAGACCTCACAGCGATAGCTCCGGATTCCGGTGCGCGCCCTCGGCCGGCTTTCGTGACACCGGCCGATCTGGGCACGCCACTCTATCCCGCGCGGTCGCGCATGTCGGACGCACCGCGCGTGTGGCACCAGCCGTCAGTTCGGGATGCGTGCATGCGCCTCGTGCAGTCCGAAGGCGGCGCCGCGTTCTTCTCGCGTCCAGACTGGCGTGCGCGCCTCATGTCCAGCGCGGCTGCCGCCACCAACGCGAGCCGCACTGAGACTGACGACGAGCAGCAGCGCGCCGTCGAAGAAGAACTGGCAGAGGCACGCGCTGAACTGAACGCGAAGCTGCGGACGCAGACCGTGAACCACGTGTGTCTGCCGTGGGGTGTCTCTGGGCGGCATACGGAGGGCGCGCTCGGACGACTCGGCATCCACACCGCGGTCGCCAACCGCATGCCCGGTGTGTTTGCCGTACGTCCAGGCGACCACCGTTACTGGCTGAAACGGCTGCCCAACAAGTACATCTATCGCTTGCCCGGCGAAGGGCGCCGCTGGTGGTTCACGACGACGCGATGACGCCGCTTCCCTTTCCGACCGACGTCGACGTCGCGATCGTTTCCCACAACAACATGGCTGCGCTCCCTGGCGTCGTGGCGTCGCTCCTGGCGGCGGGCTGCCCAGAGCGAGTCATCACGGTGGTCGACGTCGCGAGCACCGACGGTACCGGCGAGTGGCTCGCTGCGCAGCATCCAACGATTCGCCATCGGCGTCTGGACACGAACAATGGGCCCGGGCCCGGGCGCAACGTTGGCATTACAGAAGCCACGCGCCCTTTCGTGCTGCTGATGGACGCCGACGTGCTCATCGAGCCAAACACCGTCCAGTTGCTGCACGCCGCGATGATTGCGGATCGTCGCGTTCGCGTCGGCAGCCCCATCGTCGTCCACGTGAGTCGGCCCGATACGATTCAGTATGCCGGCGGTGCCCTCCACTTCATCTGCGAGGCCATCAATCCGTGGCTCGATCGGACGCTGACCGAACGCGGTGCCGAATCTGCGGACATCGATGCCGCGCCAACGTGTGCGCTGCTGCTCGACCGCGACACCTCCATCGACATCGGCCTGTTCGACGAGCGTTACTTCATTGGCAAAGAGGACGGCGACTTCACGCATCGCTTCCGTCTGGCCGGGCACATCATCCGCGAGTTGCCCGATGCGCGGGTGCGTCATCACAGCCGACCGCGCGGCACGTGGCTGTTCTACTATCAGATTCGCAACCGGTGGCACTTCATGCTGAAGAACTACCAGTGGCGAACGCTGATCCTGATTCTGCCCTGCCTCGTGATTCACGAGCCGCTGCAGTTCGCGATCCTGGTCCTGAAGGGACACGGTCGCACCTATTTCAAGGCGGCGAAAGGCATCATCGAGATGCTGCCTGACCTTGGACGCGACCGCGCATTGACGCGCCGTATACGCCGGGTCAGCGACGGATCGCTCCTTCGGACCGGACGGCTCATCGTGCGGGAGGACCTCGCGTCTGGTGCACTCGCGCGCCTCGGCAAGAACGCGTACGAGGGATTTCTCAACGGATACTGGAGTCTGCTTCGGGCGACGGTGCTTCGCGGATGATGCCGAGGGTTCTCGTCCTCACGCCCTACTACTATCCGGTCATCGGAGGAGTGGAAAGCAACGCCGAGCGCTTTGCGCGGTACCTCGTGTCTCGCGGCATCTCGACGCAGGTGCTGACCAAGCGGTTGGCGCCCGACCTGCCCGACACCGAGACGCGACATGATGTGCCCGTACGACGAATCGGACCCCACGGCGAACGATCGGCACTGGGCAAATGGCTCATGTTGCCCGCCGTGTACTCCTGGCTGGTGAAGAACGCCGCTGCCTACGACGTCGTCTGCGTCGTCGACTATCGCGGCGTCGGCGTGGCGGCGGTCGCGGCACGCAGCCGGACAGGGCGGCGTGTGCTCATGCAGGGCCAGACGACCGGTGTCCTCTCGGGAACGATCGGCGGTGCAGGAAACAGCACGGAGGGCGTTCTCACCCGTCTGGTGAAATGGCCCATTCGTCGCGTGTACGCCCGGACAGATGCCATCGCCTGCATTTCGCGCGTGCTGCAGGACGAGGCCCTTGCGTTTGGCATCCCGGGCGACCAGGTCCACTTGCTGCCCAATGCGATCGACATGACTCGGTTCGCGCCGCTGCCGGATCCGGAGCGCGAGGCGCGGCGCCGTGCCCTCGGGTTCGCTCCAGATCACGTGGTGTGTGCGTACGTCGGACGGCTCAGCCGCGAGAAAGGCGTCCTCGAACTCGTGGAGGCCTGGAAGACGGTGCAACCGGCCAACGCCACACTCCTGCTCGCAGGTCCAGACATGCCAGGCAGCCCGTGGGACGCAGGCCCTGGCGCCCGCAGTTTCGTCGAGAAAAGTGGTCTGACGAACTCCGTGCGCTTTCTCGGCCCGACCGACGATGTCGCGGCAGTGTTGCAGACGACGGATATCGCCGTGCAGCCATCGCACTTCGAAGCGCTGGGTCTTGCGGCTATCGAGGCACTCGCGTGCGGTGTACCGGTGGTGGCCTCCCGTGTCGGCGGTCTGCCCGACTTCATTCGCGACACGGAGAACGGCCGGCTCGTGCCGCCCAAAGATCCGGCGGCGCTCTCCGCTGCACTGAAGTCGCTCGTCACGGACCACGCCGTAAGGGCGCGCATGGCGTCGATCGCGCGCGCCTCAGTGGCCGACTACGACGAG
>JBEBGB010000768.1:0-2591 GCA_040081675.1 Vicinamibacterales bacterium | reverse complement strand
CTCTCGAACACGGTGATCACATCGCCCGTCAGCGGCTTTGTCGGTAAGCGCACGTTGGACCCAGGCGGATGGGTCACGCCGAACTCCGCGTCCTTCCTCTCGGTGGTCGACATCAGCACCGTGCGTATGGTCGCGGCCATCGTCGAAAAGGACCTGAGACGCATCAGTTCGGGCATGAAGGCGAGCGTGACCGTCGACGCCTATCCGGGCGAAAGCTTCGAGGGCCGCATCGCGCAGGTGGCACCGGTGCTCGACCCCGCCACCCGGACGGCGCAAATCGAAGTGGAGATCAACAACGCGACCTCGCGGCTCAAGCCAGGGATGTACGCCAAGGTCGACTTCGTCGTCGAACGTCGACCGAATGCGCTCGTCGTCCCCGCCAACTCGGTCATCGATCTGAACGGCAAGAAGGGCGTCTTCATGCCCGAAGAGAACGTGGCGAAGTTCAAGCCGGTGACCCTCGGCATGAGCCACCCCGACTATGTCGAAATCGTCGAAGGCCTGAACGAAGGCATGCGTGTGGTCAGCACGGGCGCCGCGGCGCTGCGTGAGGGCGACCGCATCGTGCTGCTCGGACAAGGCGGCGGACGCAGTGGGCGGGGCGGACGCGGAGGCAACGCCGCTGCAGGTGATGGCGCGGGCCGAGGCCCCGCAGGCGCGAACGCAGTCGCACCGGCAGGCGGCGGCCAGAACGCGCCAGCAGGTGCGCCGGGCGCGACGCCGGGCAGTGCCGGTGCAGGCGCAGGCGCCGGTGCAGGCGTGGGCGCCGCTGCCGACGGCCAGGGTCGTCGCGGCCGTGGTCCATCGACCAATCAGTAAGCAGCGAGCACGAGTCGAAGTCAGGAGCAGGCATGAGCATCCCGCGTTTCGCGATTGAGCGTCCCGTCATGATGACGATGATCAGCTCGATCGTCATTCTGATTGGTGGCATCTCCCTGTCACGCCTTCCCGTCGATCTGCTGCCAGATATCTCGCAGCCGACCGTCAGCGTTCGCGTCACATACACCGGTGTCGGTCCGCTCGAAATGGAGGATCTGGTCGTGCGCCCGCTCGAGCAACAGCTCAGCGCGGTGTCCGGGCTCGATCAGATGAACTCCAGTGCGAATGAGGGCAACGCGAACATTCAGCTGAACTTCACCTGGGGCACCGATCTCAACGAAGCCATGAACGACATCCGCACACGCATCGACCGTGTGCGCGGACGCCTGCCCGAAGACGCGGACCCGCCCATCATCCAGAAGTTCGACTCGAACGCGGCGCCCATCATGGGCATTGCCCTCGAGAGCACGGACGGCACGCTGGACCGGGTGCAACTGCGCGAATTGGCGGAGAACATCCTGGCCCCGCGCCTGGAACGCGTGTCGGGGGTGGCATCCGCCACCGTCAACGGCGGGCTGCGCCGCCAGATTCACGTGGACCTGTCGCGCGAGAAGATCACCGCGCTCGACCTGTCCGTCGATCGCGTCGTGACAGTGCTTCGCAACGAAAACCAGAACATCCCGATCGGAGAGGTCTACCAGGGCGACCGCGCGCTGCTGTTGCGCAGCCAAGGCCAGTACCAGAATCTCGAACAGATCGCCAGCACGGTGATGCTCACCAAGAACGGCGTCCCGGTGTACCTGAAGGACATCGCCGATGTGAGCGATTCGACGGAAGACATCCGCTCCGTGCTCCGCATCAACGGGCGTCCGGGCGTGCGCATGTCGATCACGAAGCAGTCGGGCACCAACACCGTGCAGATCGCGCAGGGCGTGCGCGCCGAGATGGAGCGCATCAACCGCGAGGTGCCGGGCGTGAAGATGTCGATGCTCGATGACAGCGCCAAGTTCATCGAGCGGTCGATCAGCGCCGTGCAGGAACACGTCATGCTCGGCTCGGTGCTGGTGGTCCTCATCATCTTCTTGTTCCTGCGAAATTTCCGCTCGACGCTCATCGTCTGCACGTCGATTCCAATCTCGGTCATTGGCACCTTCGCGCTGCTCTACTTCGGCGGCCTGACGCTGAATACGATGACCTTCGGCGGATTGGCGCTCGGCGTCGGCATGATCGTGGATGCGGCCATCGTGGTCCTCGAGAACTCGTTCCGGCACATGGAGCACCACGGCAAGGACCGCATGACGGCGTCGATCGACGGCAGCGAGGAGGTGTGGTCTGCCATTCTGGCGTCTATCCTCACGCACATTGCCGTGTTCGTGCCGCTCCTGTTCCTCGAGGGTGTCTCGAGCATCATGTTCCGTCAGCTGTCGGTGGTGGTCGTCTTCTCGCTGCTCATGTCCCTCTTTGTGGCGGTGACGTTGGTGCCCGTGCTCTGCTCCCGGCTTCTGGTGCTGCCGCCGCCAGCCGAGAAGCGCAGCGCGGTTGGCCGCGCGTTGTACGGCTTCAGCGAAAGCTTCCTCAACGGCATGGACGAGGGCTACACCAAGCTGCTTCACCTCGCACTGGCGCACCGGCCCATCGTCGTTGGCCTGGCGGCTGCCTCGGTCGTCGTCGCGGTGGTGGTGGGGCGCACCCTTCCGACCGAGCTGGCGACCCAGGCCGACGAAGCGCAAGTGTCGGTCAACGTCGAACTTGCCCAGGGCACGCGCATCGAG
>JBEBGB010000767.1:0-2598 GCA_040081675.1 Vicinamibacterales bacterium | reverse complement strand
GCGAGGAATGTCGCTGCGCCCGTGATGTCGGCAACCATCATGAACCGATAGTTCGACGCGCTGTAGATGAGGCGCTCCAGGCCGAAGTATCGCGGCGACGCACGGTGGGGCAATCGCGAGGTTCGGGTTGTCAATTCCTGTCTCTCACAGTCGCGTGGCGATCTCGTGCACGAGTCGCGACAGGAACACGAATAGCAGGGCGATGGGTGCGCCAATGACCAGCATGACGACCGGCAGCGAATAGGCCAGGACAATCAAGAGCAGCGCATCTTCGAGCGCGCCAGAGAAGCGACGGCGAGGAGTGGCAGCGACTCGACGGTGCTGCGTGGTTCTCGTAGCGCCTGGTGCGGACAGTGGGCTGGGAACGAGGCGCAGTCCGTCGGCGAGGACCGAGGCGACCGTCATGCGCGACCCCGTCGAGCCCCAACCGCTCGGGCTTGCCATGCCCCTGGGATCATCGCCGTCACGCGAGCGCTTGCCGCCTTCTGGAGTGTTGCCACAGTGACGAGCGCTTGACTCATGGCTTGTTCGGCGCCGAAATTCGGGGCTCCTGGCTCGAAGTCGCTTGAAGGTGGGGCGTTCTGTTCGACCATTGAAGTACCTCAGGCGAATTCTGATCCAGTCGCGCCGTTGGCGCTGTGCTCGATCGCACAGCGCGTGGCCAGGCCGGTCTGGGCCAAGGACGGGCGCTGTGATGACGTCGAGGACGCCGCGAGCCAGTGGCTAGCGACGCACGTCTTGATCGAGGATTCGCGCGGTGTCTTCCTTGGTGAGCGACAGAACGACGACAGCAGCCACCATGATGAGCAGTGCACACACCCCCAGCGCACCGAACCACAATGCAATCTTCACCATGACTCCGCTCCTGCGAACTCGCCTGTGACAGTTCCACGCGGGATCCTCGATGTGGAGATCCGACGCCTGGAAGCTCTGGGTCGCCGTATGAGGTGCAAGGCTAACTGGGCGGCGTTTGGCTCGTCTGTTCCATTCTGCACACCGCGAGACGGTCGGCAGTCGTAAGCGTTCAGACGGTATCGACGCTCGCTCGGCTCGGCGCTGCGCCTGGCGCAGGACAAGGCGCGGGTCGACATAAGGCCGCGTCCAGACCATAGGTGTGGTCGCCGCGCAGCCTGGATGGGTGCTGTGCACAAAGCGACAGCGGAGTCGGCCTGGTGTGCGTAGAGTCGTCACGTGGGCAACGCTTCCTGTTGCTCGAGCCAGTCAGTCTTTGGTTCCCCAGATTACGCATGGCGCGCTGCGGTGCGTCTGTCTGAGGATGAACCGGAAAGCGATGTCGGGGCATGCTCGACATATTTGTTACCGAGAATCGGCACGAGATCATCAAGCGCTGTCGCGCGAAGGTCGCGGCTCGCCCAACGCCTGCGCCGACACCGGCGGAGCTGGCCTACGGCATCCCGCAGTTTCTCGAGCAGCTCATCGAGAAACTGCAGGACCGGACGTCGTCGACTTCGGGGATCGACAAGAGCGCAGCGCTGCACGCGCGCCGTCTTCAATCGCAGGGATTCACCGTTTCGCAGGTCGTCCACGACTACGGCGACGTCTGCCAGTCCATCACAGAGCTTGCGCTCGAGCAGAACGCGCCGATTAACGTCGACGAATTTCACACGCTGAACGCGTGCCTGGACGACGCGATCGCGAGTGCGGTCACCGAGTACGGCCGCGGCAATCACTCCGTGATGGCAGCCGAATCGGCGCGAGTGGAGGAGCAACTCGGATTCCTGGCCCATGAAATCCGCAATCTCGTCGGCACAGCGTCCACGGCGTTCGACGTCTTGAGCATGGGCAACGTCGGCATCGGGGGCAGTACCGGTGCCGTGCTCAAGCGTGCGCTCACAGCCCTGAGCGATCTGATCAATCGATCCGTGGTCGAAGTTCGCCTGCGACACGTCGAGCAGGACCGAGCCCAGTTTCGACTGGCCGAATTTCTCTCGGAACTCGCACCCGCAGCCGCGCTCGACGCCAGTGTGCGGGGGCTCGCATTCCGCGTTGACCCCGGCGACGAGACGACCACCATCGATGCCGACCGCTCGATTCTGGCCGCGGTCGTCGCCAACCTTCTGCAGAACGCGTTCAAGTTCACCCGGCCGGGCACGACCGTGATTTTGCGCGGCAGCGCCACCGCCGACCGTGCGGTAATCGAAATCGAAGACGAATGTGGAGGTCTGCCGGACGGCGGCGTCAGCGACCTCTTTCGTCCCTACCAGCAACGCGCGGAAGACCGGACAGGGATGGGGCTCGGTCTGGCGTTCTGCCGCTGGGGGGCCGAAGCCAACGGCGGGCGTATTTATGCGCGCAGCCTGCCTGGTCATGGGTGCGTGTTCACGCTGAACCTGCCGCGCTTCCGAACGGACCTGGTTGGCGCTACCGCCCCTGCAACACCCGCAGCAGCAGACCCCGCCGAGTAGGTCCCGGCTGATCGACGTGTTGGCGTCAGCCGGCTCACTGCGCGCGTCCGCAGAACAACTGTTCGGCTGTCTCGAGGTCTTCAGTCGTGTCGATGTCACACCACGCCGCACCGCCAATGTCGACACCCGTGATGAGCCCGCGTTCTGCGAGTCGGTGAATGCCGCCGCTCAG
>JBEBGB010000766.1:0-2600 GCA_040081675.1 Vicinamibacterales bacterium | reverse complement strand
CGCGAAGCCGTTATCGTCGGTCTGGTTGATGAAGACCGTGTCAGCCCCCGCGAGAATCGCCGCGCCTTCATAGATCTGATAGAACGGGTTCGGGCACACCACGAGCGGCGATGGCCTCTGCCTGTCGATCACCGCCTGTGCGATCGCGAACAGGGCCTCGCGCGTGCCGTTCACCGGCAACACCTGGTTCGACGGGTCGAGGATCGGCACGTTGAAACGCCGGCGGCACCACGCGGCGATGCTCTCTCGCAGTCGGTCGAGGCCTGCTGTAGTTGGATACTCCGAGAGTCCAGCGAGGTGATCGACCATCGCCTGGTGAATCAGTGCCGGAGTCGCATGCTGCGGCTCGCCGATCGAGAGCCGGATCGGGGTGCTCTGCGGCGGTGTTACCGTCGCGAGAAGGTCGCGCAGCCGCTCGAAAGGATATGGGTGAAGGTGATGTAGCAGCGAGTTCACGAGGGCTATATGGTACCCGATTGACTCGAACAGGCGCGTTGCGCCGTTGATGTCCCGTTAGCGCGCTCGTGGACCGGGCGCGAGCAGCGCCATCACCAGAAGCCTTGCCTCGCTGTCATTGCGGACGCCGTGAGGCACGCCAGCCGGCGCGACCAGCATTTCGCCCGCGCCAACTGGCACCTCCGCCCCCTCGAGCAGAAAGAGCCCCTGCCCTTCGATGACCAGATAGACCTTGTCCATATCGGCATGCGCGTGAAGCGCGTGCGACTGCCCGGGCTCGAATGCGTTGAGACCGACGAGGAGATGGGCCGACTGATAGATCGTGCTCTTCCCCATCCCCTCGACTCGCCACTGTGCATGCTCGCTGGGCTTGATGACTGCCGGATGCTCCATGCCTAATACGTTACCCTGACGCGGTACTTGAGCTCGGACGTGCCATCCACGCCGACCGGCACCGCGAACCTCGCGGCCCATGCGTCGGTCTTCGCCCAGGTGTGCGACGAACTGACCATGCGCCACGTGCCCCCAATCGGCTCGTTCACCTCGACACTGACCGGAACCGCCTTGTGGTTCTTGAGCGTGATGTTGTATTCCATCTCGAAGACGTTGCTCGAAATGCGCTGGAAGTCGGTCTGCTTTCGCTCGCACGTGACGTCAAACGCGTTGCCGATCTTCAGATTGATCGTCTCGTCCTTCGGCGTGTGGTCGATGCGATCCTCGCCAACAAACTGAATGCCGCCCTTCGAGTCGGACTGATAGACGCGCACGGTTCCACTGGGCATTGGCATGCCGAGGCCGGACTTCGTCTCGTTCTTCAACTGGTAGTAGACCTGCACGACATCCTTCAACGGCGATCCTGGATGCTGTTGATTCCGGTAGTAGAACGCCTGGCCGTCGACGACGTATCGCTTTTCGACAGGGAAACCGGTCGCAGTCATCATGCTGACCTGCTTGGTCTCGTTGTTGTTGACCGACGTCTTCCTGTCCATCGAGTACAGGTGATAGTCGGAGAACGATTCCTGGGCCATCGCAGGCGCCGCGGCTTCCATGTCCATTCTCTTCGCTGCCTGGAGCACGCTACCCATGGCGTTTCTCACTCGATTCAAGTCGCCCGCCACGAACTGCAGCTTGGCGTTCCGGAATGCGGTGCCGCTCCCGTTGACCACCGTGACCCAGCCGTCGAGATCCGCGGCCTTGTCGTCGCGCGCGACGGTCAGCACGTAGTCTGCGCTCCACGACAGCTTCTGTGCGAGATAGGACGCCTCCACGCGGTGTTGCCCAGCGCCGCTGTTGTTGAGCGTCCAGATGAGGGTGGGCCTCGAGTACAGGTTGCCGGGGAGTTCAGGGAAGCGAATGTGGTCGGCTTGCATGCCGGTCACAATCTCACCGTTGATCTGCCACACCGGAGCGTTGTTGTAACTCAGAAGATGCGCCTTCACTTCCTCTTCGGTGGTGGTCCCCTGGTCGGTCTTGCGCCTGACCAGCGTGACGTCGCGTCCGACGAATTTCCGTAGCAACTTGTCGGGTTCGAGCAGGTCGTACTCGTAGTTCTGCTCGAGCACGCTCACCCGGTTCGGTTCGGTGAGCGAGCGGAAGTGGACGCTTGCGGGATTGACCGTTGCGGCAATGTCCATGAAGTGCAGATCGGTTACTCCCGGCCCAAGCCGGAGATTCCGCGTGTCACGGATCAGTGCGAGGTCGGAGTTGTAGACCGTCACCGCGAGATCGGCCTGGTCGTCGAGCGTCGACGTGGACACGTCGGAGGCCGCAGGAGCGGCAGCAAGGGTCGGTGTAGCAATCAGTGTGTGTGCAGGTGCCAGCGCGACGAGCGCGGCACCAACGAGAGCAACGGACGCAGAACCAAGCAGTGTTCGGACAGCCATGAGTGGCTCCTTTCTATTCGTAGAACGGAGCCGCTCGGATTTCTTGCAGGAAGGCTTGTCGTCTCTGCGAACGCTACCTGGGGGTCCACGTACGACCGCCGTCCGTCGTGTGGAACTGTCGCCCATCGATGGCCGTGACCGACGCGGTTCGCGCGTCGGTGGCGACGACGGACACCAGGTCGACAGCCGCGGGAAGCGGCGAGCGGTTCCAGGAAGCGCCGTCCGTCGTGAGCAGCACCAGCCCGCCTCCGCCCACGAGCC
>JBEBGB010000765.1:0-2604 GCA_040081675.1 Vicinamibacterales bacterium | reverse complement strand
CGCGCGGAGATCCGGGTCGTGATGGGGGACGTCACGGCGCGGGATCGCGGACTCGGCAGCGAGGCGATCGATCTGCTCGCCACCTGGGCGTTCCAGGCGCTGGACCTCCACCGTGTCTACGCCTACGTGCTGGCCATCAACCCGAGGGCGCAACGGGCGTTCGAGAAGGCCGGATTCCGCGCGGAGGGGCTGCTGCGTGGGGACCGGTGGAGCGGCGGAGCACCGGTGGACGTGCACCTTCTCGCCAGGCTGGCGTCGGACCGTGAGCTTCCCCCACCGATTGACACTCGCAGGTAGAGCGCTCCCTTCTGACAATCGTAGCAACTCTTAGGCTGTCGAACGCTCACATCCATGAGCGGGTGGTCAGTGCAGCTCGCGCTTTCCTGTCTTCGTGATGATCGGGATCTCGCGCATCCAGAGCTGTTTCTCCCACCACGGCCTATGGGCGATGTACCACTCGATGGTCCTGTCCAGCCCTTCGTCGAACGACACGTCCGGCGTCCATCCCAGCAAACGCTTCGCCTTGGCGGTGTCCGCCGTATGGCGAAACACCTGGCCCGGACGGTCGCCGACATAGTTGATGAGCGTCTCCGGCTTGTTCATGCGCCTGACGATCTTGGAAGCCAGCTCAGAGAGGGACAGACTCACCCCGGTGCCGAGGTTGATCACCTCACCCACGACATGCTCGCGCCCGGAATGCGCCAGGGCGTCGATCGCGCGGCACGTGTCCTCGACGTAGGTGAAATCGCGCGCGGCCGAGCCGTCGCCGTGAATCCGGAGCGGTTCGTCGAGCAGGCAGCTCGTGATGAAGCGCGGAATCACCTTTTCCAGGTGCTGGCGCGGCCCGAACTGGTTGAACGGCCGCACGATGATTGCCGGGACGTTGTAGGTGGCGAAGTACGAGTAGACGAGACGATCGGCCCCAGCCTTCGCGGCCGCATAGGGACTCATCGGCATGAGCGGATGGTCTTCGTCCATCTTCGCTCCCTGCGCGGTGCCGTAGACCTCGGACGTCGAGACGTGGATGAACCGCTCGACGTTGGCGATGTGCCGTACGACCGAGTTCGCAACGACCTGCGTGCCGAGGACGTCGGTCTCGAAGAAATGGTAGTTGTCGTAAATCGAGCGCGTGACGTGCGTTTCGGCGGCGAAGTGCACCACGACGTCCGACTGCTCCACCAGCGAATCGACGAGCGAGGCGTTGCGAACGTCGCCATGCCAGAACTGGATGCGCCCGGCGTCAGGTCCGACGGCCGGCGGCAGGTTGTCGAGACTCCCGGCGTAGGTCAGTAGATCGAGGACGAGAATCCGATCTTCCGGATAGGCTTTTCTGAGGTAGTGGACGAAGTTGCTGCCGATGAATCCGGCGCCGCCGGTGATCAAATACGTGGTCACGTGCCCCTCACTCTACAGCAGAGATCTCCCGCGTTCCAGTATCCTCCCGGCGTCGCTGCCGCAATTCAGTACGAGATCGAGCGCCGACAGATACGGCACGAACGCACCGTGGAGCTGAGGGTAGGTTGGGTGCTCGAAGCGTTGCCACTCAACCGCGATTCGGTGCTGCTCGAAAAGCGGCACGTCGAGGTAATCACGCGCGGCGTCCCCCGACACGTAGGTGGTGGCGCCGAAATGACGGCAAATGTTCAGGAGCCGCTGGTTCTGCCCCCCCTCGATCCCGAGCCGCGACGCACGCTCGATCCGCCGCGTCAACCCGAGCCACCCGGCAAGCAGATCGACGAGGGCGAGATCGAGGTCCACCAGATGCGTCCAGGGGCGCTGCAACAGCTCCTCGAGGGCCGGCATACAGGTCCGGAGGTACGGCGCGGCGGCATACGACTGCCGGATGCTCGCAAGATGTTTCCGGGCCCACGGCGTGCGGCGATCAATTTCGATATCGAGAATCCGCGGCTGACCCAGCCCGCTGTGCCGTACCGGCACGGTCAGCCAGATCGGGCCGGTCGCGGTCTTGATGCGGTTGCGGTTCCGCCACCCATGCGTGTCGTACTGCACATCGTCATAGACGACGAACACGTCAGCGCGGCGAAGCTGATCGAAGAAGCCAAGCCACGGCAGGTAGCCGGGCTGAAGGACGACAACCGTCATCGTGGAATGATGCGTCCGCGCCCGCGGGCGTCGCGCCGCCCGAGAACGATCCAGTGAAGCCACCAGCCCAGGATGTCGGAGATGGCCTTCAGGATGGCGCGCGGCTTCGTGCCGGTGCCGAGCCCGCGCGCGCGCTTGATGAAGGGAACCGGGACCTCGCGGAAGGTTGCACCGCGCCACCACGTCTTCAGAAGACACTCGGCGTTGGTGAACGAGCTCTCCGTCTCCAGCCGCACGCTCTGAATCAGTTGCCTGGGATAGACCGTCACGTTCTGGAAGTCGCCGAAGGGAAGCCCGAAGAGCAGACGGATCAGTTGGTAATTGACCACCGAAACCAGCCCTTTGTAAGGGTTGTCGGAGCGCTCGGTCATCATGCGCGTGGCCGACGTCGTGCCCACGCGGACGCCCTGCAGCACGTCCACCTCCGCGAGTTGCGGGAGTGCGGCGGCGAGCTGCCGGATGTCGTACGACCAGTCCACGGTCTGCCAGAAGACATAGTCC
>JBEBGB010000764.1:0-2606 GCA_040081675.1 Vicinamibacterales bacterium | reverse complement strand
GCGCTTGCGCGATGAACCGCCACTCGCCGGTTCGCAGGCCAATCATGTTGAATCGACCCTTGTCGTCCGTGGTCGCCGTGAAGCTCTGGCCGACGTTGGTATTCTCGGCGGTGACCGTCGCGCCTTTCAGCGGCTGGCCGCCCTCCTCACGAACGATGCCGTTGACGCGGCCGTTCTGCGCGGCAGCGGTACCGCTCAAGGCGATGACAGCCAACGCCCCTAGAATCGCCTGCGTCACGAAGCAACGATGCAGCATTGCCAAGGCTCCCAGAAACGGCTCCTCGATAAGCCGAGTTTGCGGTCAGTATACCCCTTGCGAGGCTCGCCTAGAGCAGCCAGGTTGGCTGATACAGGAGCACGTACACCAGCACCCCCGTGACCGACACATAGAGCCAGACTGGGAAGGTCCACCTGGCTATGCGGCGATGCTCGTGGAACCGTCCCTTCAGTCCCCGAGTCAGCGTCACGATCGCGAGCGGCAGCACGGTCGCGGCCAGCGTCACGTGAGTGATCAGGACTGCGTAGTACAGCGGTCGAACGAAGCCCTCGCGCGTGAAACGTACCGAGCCGACCTGCGCGTGATAGACGACGTAGCTGACGAGAAACAGCGACGAGGCGGTGAACGCCGCCAGCATGACTGCCCGGTGCTGCTGCCGGCGTCCCGCTCGAATGAGAAGGAAGCCAATCAACAGCAGCACCCCTGACGTGGCGTTCAGCGTCGCGTTGACTGCGGGAAGATCGTGAACGGTCACGTGGCGTTTAGTGATCAAGGACCATTGCGGCCCAGATGAGCGGCAAGTAGATGATCGAGGCCAGGAACAGCGTTCGAGCCGATTTGTCCGTCCGCGACCGCGCGAACGCCGCGGACAGCGCGAAGAGGCCGATGCCCAGGACGAGGGCCAGCCCGAAGTAGACCCAGCCGGCAAGGCCGACCACCGTTGGCCCGATGCTGACCGGAAGCAGCGCCGCTGAATACAACAACGCTTGCTGACCCGTGCGGAGTCCGTCGGGTTCGACTACCGGCAGCATTGGGAACCCCGCGCTGCGATAGTCGTCGCGATACATCCAGGCGATCGCCATGAAGTGAGGAATCTGCCAGAGGAAAACGATGGCGAAGAGCGTCCAGCCACCAATCGCAATGTCGCCGCGTGCCGCCGACCATCCGATCACCGCAGGCAGCGCACCGGGAACGGCGCCCACGATTGTCGACAGTCCAGACGTGCGCTTCATCGGCGTGTAGACCGCCAGGTAGATGACGAGCGTGGCCAGCGCGAGTGCGGCGGCGACCCAATTCGTCGCGAATGCCAGCACCGAGAGGCCGGCCAGCGACAGGACGCCTCCAAATATTGCGGCTTCCTGCACCGTGACGCGCTGGTCGGCGAGCGGTCGCATGCGCGTGCGGCGCATGAGCGCGTCAGTGTCGCGCTCATAGACCTGATTCAGCACGGCCGACCCGCCAGCGACGAGCGCTGTTCCCACGACAGCCTGAGCCATCTTCATCAGGTCTGGCGACGCCACGGAGCCCAGGTAGTAACCAGCCGCACTGGTCAGTACCACCAGCAGGTTCAGACGCGGCTTGGTCAGCGCGACGTAGTCGGCGAAGGCAGATGCCCGGTGCGCCTCAGGCATCGCCTGTGCCATTTCGGCGGGAGAGTGCTTCACGCGCGCACTTTCGGATCCTAGTTCGCCGAGGCGGCTGGAGCCTTGAACGTGAACGCGATGTCCTTGGTTTCCTTTGCGCCGATCGTGACGGTCTCTGTCATCGTGCCGAGCTTCTCGTGCCAGGCTTCGATCGTGTACGTGCCGGCCGGCAGCGACTTCAATGTGAAGGTACCCGCAGCATCGGTGACTGCGAAGTAGGGATGATTGAGCACGCCAACGAAGGCATTCATCCAGCCGTGCACGTCGCACTTGAACGGCACCATCACCTCCGGCGCCGTGAAGGTGTGGGTCGTCTTCATGTTCTGAAGCGGCTGCCCGTTATTGAACTCGCGATTGTTCTTGGCAACGGCGTGGATGTTGTGCAGTGTCGGGTCGCTGTTGAGAATCTCGAGCGGCTGACCCACCTGCATGCCGAACACATGCGGGTGATACCGGCATTCCTTCTGATCGACCGTCACTGGCGTCGTCGGGGCATCGAACGTGTAGCCCGACAACCCCTCCTTGACGTAGACGAAGACGTTACCGAGCGACTTCCCATCCGGACCGACGACGTAGGTTTCCATCATCTGCGGTCCGCTGACGGACTTGGCGCAGACCGGGTCCGCGTTCATCTTGATTGCCGCGTTCTCGGGGACCGGGCCGTCGACGGTGATGGTGCCCTTCACATCACCCGCGGTTGCGGCATCCACCTTCTGTCCCGATGCGGATGTCGACGACGCGGCCGGCGCGCCTGAGCCTGTGGCTGGTTCACTACCGCCACCACCACACGCAGCGACCGAAGCCACGAGAGCCACTCCAAGTCCGTACACGCACACATCCCGTAGGCGCATCAACTGGTTCTCCTGAAACTCCGCCGATTTTACTCCGAGTCAGCGGCCGACAGTTGCCGTAGGAATCGGCGCTCCCAGCTCGATGAGCTTGCGCTCGACCCGGTCCTGGATCCA